>WFQD01000393.1 GCA_015487265.1 Sulfurimonas sp.
TCATTAGAGTAATAAGATTTTTTTCTTTTATTTCGAATTTTGTTCCGCCACAATCAACATGATGAATCTTGCCGAACAAACTGCTTGATATAACAAAAGAAACAAGAAAAACTAAAGATAGTTTCATTTTTTGCCCCTAATTGCCAAAATGAGTCGCTTCAAGCCTTCGCTTTTTGCTTCTTTATTAATCTTTTCCAAGACATAGGTGATTTCACTGTCTCCATAAGCTATATAAACATTTTCATTCTCATTTTTGCCATCATAGTTATGTCCCTGCATCTCATCATAAAAGTTATAATTCTTTACAAAAATAACGGCCGGAGCCTTTGTTATTGAATATTTCATAAAGATTTTTGGGTTTATGTCAACCTCAAGTAAATATTTGCCTTTTTTTGCTGGCACACCAGCTCTCCTAGATGACAACAATTCACTAATATATTGCAGTGTTGGCTTTATATATTTTGGATTATTATTTATCAATCCATTTACAACAAACACGACATCACTATTTACGTTTGATAATGAATCAAAATAATTAAACAGTGTTTCTTTTGGTACAGATGAACTAATAGCAACGATAAGCCGTTCATTATATTTGAGGTATTTATTGTGAATGATTTTTTTAAAATTATTCTTCTCTATCTCGCTAACCCGGTTTGCGTACTTACCCATATATTTTTTAAGATGAAGTTTTTTGTCATCTAAAAAATATTTTTTATACTCAGATACCTTCTGTTGGTATGATGTGCTTCGGACAATATTATTTATTTTTCTGGCTTCTTCTTTTGCGGATTTATTCGATAATGCACTTGAAATATTTCCAGTTTGCTTTCCTGATATATTAACAGGGGTTCCAACTTTCATGTATTTATCTTGAACCTGCTTATCATTGTTGCTATTATTAATTTTTGTTTTATCCTCATCTGCGACTGCATTTAAAAAAACAAAAAACATAAAAAATATAAGTAAAGCCACTTTTCTACAAAACAAAACCAGTCATTCCTTGTTGCGTATTTTTTGCTGTTCCTGTTTATATATAATGCCCCAAGAAATACCTTTTTGTTTAAAAAATATTAAACTATTTCAAACTATTTCCCTTTTGATCATTGTATTTTTTCTGACTGATAAAATTTTTTTGTTAAAATATTCTCTGGCTCTATGGTATTTTCTTCTTTCGATTGACACAGGCTTGCTTTCACCTCTGCTAATGTCTGAATTTAAAAAATAAAACTCTGACTTGTATCCAAAATTCAAAAACTCCATGTGAATTCTTTGTGTGTTTTGAGCTGATGACATCATTTCAAACAATTTTCCAATTACTACGATATGCGCATAATTATTATGTTCTGCTATATGTTTTATCATTGAAACAAAAAGTTCACACTCTGCTTTTTGATAGAGATATAGATACTCAACAGAATCAATAGCAGAATTATTATCTTTAAGTAAAAAGTTTGTAAATTCCCTAACTGACTCATTTTTGTCAACTATGATAGTGGATTCATTATTGTTGTTAAAATGCTCTTTTATCTGATACGCTATACTCAAGTTTTTATTTGCATTAAAACCGCAAATAAAGATAAGATTCCTCTTTGTTTTAATCATGTGCTCTCAACCTGTCTTGAGGATTTTTATTATCTTCAAGGATTCCATTTTTAAATACAAATTTTGTATTTTCTATGATTTTTTGTGCCGAGGAATAGCCATTTGCAACCCTTTTGTAAATTATCTTGTTTTTATTACCGCGATAAAGCAGATAGTTTTCTGGGAGCATATTTCTCTTAATCTTCAATTTTCTAACCAATGTTGGAACATCATAGTAGTCGTATATTATATATTCGAGTCCAGTCTCTTTATGAATATAGTCATACATAATTTTAAATCGATTATAATTTGCTTTATCATTCTTATCTTCTATGATTACTATCAACCCAAGTCTTGATTTTAATTTGCTAAAAAACTGCTTTTCTTTATTTTGAGACTCTCTATATCTAATTTTTCTCGCACCTGCACCAAATTCAACATCTGGATATATTAATTCTTCTGGGTTTTCAAGGGTAGCTATTTTCCAAACTTTTGCAAATTTTTCAGATTTGTCAACCCAAAATTTCTGAAGTGCTGCATATGCTTTAACGTATTCTTTTTTTGGTGTCGCTACAGCTATTTCTCTTGTGGTATCCAGTAGTCTTCTATACTCATCGGCACTTAATTTATCGAGATCTTGCCAAGGTATATTTGCCATATAATCTGCTTCTTGCTTTTTTCTTTCGCTTCTTTCCTCTTTAGTCTCAAAAGGGATTTCCATTTTTGTTTTTGTGCTTTCATAGTTTTTTTGACTTATGACAGTTTGTGCGTTCTGCTTCTTTTTGTTTCTTTTTGCTTTACTTTTCTTTGTAATTGGGTCTTTATAATAGAAATATCCGTCTCTTTCCGCACTAAAAAAACTATTAAGTGCAAGAGCATGTGTTGCAAAGAATAAAAGAAGTAATATTTTTTTTATCATAAAAAAACCTTAATCAATTTTTAAATTGTTTCTTCTACTTCTAAATCTTGGATCTCCAGGTGTCCGACCACTTCCATTTGGATGACCCATGCTAGAGCCTTCTCCTTTTTCAATATGCCCATTAAGTGTATTAAAATTTGTTCCTTTGTGATTCATATCCACCACTACTGTTCCTTCTGTGCTGAAACTATGTGTTTTGAAATCCACAGTGGCCTTGACTTTAGGATCATGAACATTATTTTTTGGTGTATGAAGATTTTTTGCCTCATTTGTAACTGCCTGACCTTTATTGGCAGAATTTTGTCCGCTTGCTATATGTTCATCAACACCACTGAGATGTGAAGGAGAATTGACTTCACCTAAAACCTTTTCTTTGTTTATTGTTGACACTTGCATATTTGTTGGACTATTTAAGTTGCCCGCTTGAACACCTGTTTTATCCACAGGATTGACTAATGGGACACCACCACCATAATCATTCTGAAAGTTTGCAAAATCATCGAGAGCACTAGCGCCCCCTTGATTCCAATAGTCTAATTTATTTTGTACATATTCACTATAGGCTTTTTGTGCAGCATCATTTTTAAAATGCCCGGAGTCGTCTAAATATTTATCTGCTAGTTCTGTTGTTAATTCTTTTCTAAAAAGTGCTGAGACGGTATTTGATGAAATTGATTGGCTGTAAGAGGATGCTTCTCTATATAATTTTGTCATATTTTCTGAATTCCCCCAGGTTTGTTGAACTTGTTCCACATGTGATTTTGTCTCAGAGGCACTATCTCCTCTTGTTACACTAACACCTTTTTGCCAAGATTGCGAATAGGCAGAACTGCTTTGTAGTGTGTGTTGCAAAGACATTTGATATTGTTTTTCAAAACTCTCTTGGTCTTCCTTACTCATATGCCATTCTTCTGATGTGCCATCAGATTTCTGTATACTTATAGTCCCATTATTTGATACATCATATGACACTCCGACCTTCGCTCCTATAGAATCAACAAGATCAAATCCAAGATGTGCACTGGCACTAGCCGTAAATTTCACTTCGCGTGAATTTCCTTGATTATCCGAAACTGTAATGGCTCTACCTTTACCCATTGTATGAGAAAGTGTGTCTCTTTTTGTTTGTGTTTCTGCCTCTTGAATGTTTTTTGTATCTGATTCAGTAAATCCGGCATTACTTAATTTTGTTTTTCCTTCTGTTGAGCTTCTAAGAGATGCTAACCCTTTTTGTATAGTCTCCCCATCTGTCGAAGAAAGTGTTTTGGCCATTGACTGCATAGACTGTCTAGCGTCTTCCATAGCTTTTTGGTAATTTCTCGTCGTAGAGGAACTTACTGTTCCACTTACAGATACGCCTATCCCATTTCCGCCGTCTTGGACAATGTTTCTTCCACCAACACCTTCTGTACTTACAACAGTACCGTTTTTATTTGATGTTAGCTCGCTATTATGTACACCATATTTCCCGTTGGATGTACTGACATTATGCATACCCCCTCCATCAAAACGACTAGCTATTTGTTCACCAATATCTGTAAATACTGCTTTTCCTGAGACTCCATCATTTGTAGCACTTCTTGATTCTGCAGATACGCTTTGCTGTACGCCAGAACCAGCCGAACCAATAAAACTAACCATTGCATGATCGCTACCTTTTGCAATTGCAAACGCAAGCATTGGTATTGCCCACACAAGCTTAGACATCATAGACAACTTTGCTCCCAAAAGTGTATAGATGCCAATTTGACTATTAACCGCCATCATTCCACCATAAGCACTTGCTGCATCTTGAACCAATATGTCAATCGCGTAATTCAGAACCGTAAAAAGAGGTCCCCATAACAAAAGCCATATGTTTAATGTAATTAAAAGTCTTATATAAATCGGGTTAAGTGTTGCAATTGATAAAATTGCAAGTATCCATGAAATTGCAATCAAAAATGACAAAACAATTGCTTTTAAAAGTGGTATAGTTCCCTGGGCTTCGAGATTGGAAAGAGCAGCATCGTTTGCCATACTTACTTCAGCAACAGATTTCATTTTAATAAGTTGATTCTGAGGCATACCAATTTTAATAGAGGTTGTTTTTACTGCATCTAATGAAGAGTTTCTCCAGATAGCATTTTTAATCTGGTCGTTTGCAGATTTTGCTGTGCCAAGAATAACTTCTCTTGCTAGAGCACTTTTCTCACTATATAGAGTTTTTGTAATACCGTGTGTTTTCGCTAATGTTTCAACTGTAGAATCTGAAATATTACTGATGCTGTCTTTAAGATGTTCCCAAACTGTTTTACACTCATTCACCGTTCCTTCTGGATTTGCTTTGGTATATTCGATAGTCAAAAGCGTTTGCTCTGTTGACAAAACCGTCTCAACTGCATCGCCTTCAGCATTGATCAGTTCTGATATATCTTGCGTTCCATCAGAAAAGTCACCAAGCATTTTACAATTTTCAAAATATTCAAAGAAGGTTTTTTGCACATATCCATCTTTTATATCTTGTCTTAATATTTCAGATTGTGATGTTAAAGAAAAACCAAGTCCTGAATTTCGATATGAAAGAGAATTTGGTAAAGAAAAGTGCATATCCATTTTTTCCATTATTGCATCTTCTAAGCGAGTAAACAAAGAAAGAAGCTCACCTATCCCTTTTGGTATTTGATGAATTTCTTCAGTTTGCAGCGTAATCTTATCAACAACTACATACTTATGCTTATTGTCGTCTGGAGCAACAAGGAATAGTTGCTTAACCAACACAATGACTGTGAGCAGTTTAACAACCTCAAAACCAAGCATAGCACCTGTTCTTGGATTTGTAGACTGTCGAATTAGAAAGATAGTCATAGCTAATGCGACGACTATCTTCAGCAGGTAATCATTTCCACCGGCTATAACGCCACTTAGTGCTAGAAGGCTCTCTTTTACGAAGTCAAAATATCCCCAAGTGTATATTTCACCAGCGTTGGACGCAAAAGCGGAAGTTGACAACAGTAAAGCTAGGAAGATTATTTTCTTTATGTTCATTTGCAAAACTCTCAAAATAGGTCTATTCTATCTGTATAATATAATGCCCCAAAAGTTTTTAAAATGAAAAAAGAAGAGGTGAATGCTTAAAGAGAAAAGATTGGAAACAAATTAACTATCAAAAACTTTCCGCAAATCTCCAATTGTTGTGATTCCAA
>WFQD01000394.1 GCA_015487265.1 Sulfurimonas sp.
CCTTTTAGGGAGTGGAGAATCCTTAAAGAGAAAAAAGATATAATTCTGAGTAAAAGATTAGTTTAGAAAAAGAGAAGGAAATTTACATGATTTTAATGATAGATAACTACTGTTTCGACTTGTAACAGTTGATTATGTCATTAAATATCAGCAAGCTTCAACAACCGTAAAACCCCTAAAATAGCCTTGACACAGGTATTCTAATAATCATATAATTTTTCCAAGCAGCAAACCGGTTTCTGCCAATAAACATCATAAAACCTCATTTTGGGGTAGAAATAGGGTAGAAAAATGTCAAGAATAAAATCAAAATCTCATACGGGAGTGTACAGAGAAAATTTATTGGATGGTGATGTGTCATATTACTATACATATAAAGATTCACAAGGCAAAAAAAGATGGGTAAAAGTAGGTAAAAAGTCAGAAGGTTATTCAGAGCGTGACGCAGTTGTTCAAAGAAGAGAAGCAATAGCGAAAACTGTAATGAATAATACACCGGTATATGTTCAAAAGAACAGAAAAAGAAGCGTAACTGTTAGAGAACTTGCCAAGAAGTATTTTTCAGAAAAAACAGAGATGAAAAATCACAGGGATGCATACCTGAAGTATTACAACATTATTGATCCGGAATTTGGACACAGGGATATTTATACAGTTCAAATTAGTGAAATCAGGAATTTTAAAGAGAGTCTAAGGCTGAAGTACCGTCCCGCTTCGGTAAATTACTATTTGGCTCTTTTTAAAGCAATTGTAAATTATGCTATTTCCAATGAGATGATTTTTTGTATCAATCCATGTTCAAGTGTTCCCCTGTTACCTTTAAATAATAACAGACAAAGGGTTTTAAGTGAAGATGAGATAGAAACACTTCTTGAAGCTCTAAGACCCAAGCCAAAGGCATATTTGTTTGTACTTATTGCAATTTTAACAGGAGCAAGACCACAGGCAGTTATAAATTTAAGAAAAAAAGATATTGATGTGAACCTATCGAGTATGCTTTTGATGGCTATGAAGAAAAGGCCACCATACAGTGTCGGTGTTCATGCAAGACTTAAAGCATCTTTGTCTGATTGGATACGAATATTACAACCAGAAGAGTATCTTTTTTACAGACAAAACCCTAAAATCGACAAAAGTGTGCACATATCATATATCTCCATCAAAAATATGGTGCATCCAGTTATGGATAGACTGTTTAATGATGGACTGTCACCAAATGATAGAATAAACAGAGTGACGTTGTATACATTGCGTCATAGTTTCGGGACATTGTTATCAAAAAATGGTGCAAATGCATTTGTGATAAAAGATCTGATGAATCATGCGAAGATTGAAACAACAGATCGCTACATAAAGGTAAATCAAGATATTTCAATGCAGTATGTTAATGCTATTTTTGGAGATACATATGAAGCATAAGGATTATTCATTGTTGGATATACATAAATATTCACAAAATGCATTGAGATGCTTATATTCATCTTTAAAAGGGCAATATGACATTGGAAGAGAAGGGCAAAAGTTGCTTTTGTCTTTTTTAACTGAACTTATTGATGAAGATAAAAATTTAAAAAAGATTATTGAAGAGATGGATCAAATTGATGGTATCAGGGCTCAAAAAAGTAAACTTAAAATTGAAAAGATAGCAGAAACATGGCTCAAGAAGGCATACTTTGAACATCTGTTTCGTAACTACTCCATCATAAGAGGATACTTTACAAATTTCACAAAAAAGATTATCAGGCCCCAATCCAAACTAGGGCAAGATAAATTAAAAAGGACCAGTATCTATTACTTTGAACGTTACAACGACAAGTACAAGAAAAAACTAAAACGCTGTAGAAGTAATGAACGAGTGCTTGAACTGCAAAAGAAGTATCCAAAGTTAAATATAGTTGATGCTTTTGCATTTGGGTTGATTATAGAAAAATTTGAAACAACCAATGAAGACCTTGAATGGTTTGAAAATATAGTGAAGATATTGATCAAAAAGAAATAGTAAATTTATGCTATAATTACATAATAAATCGGTTTTTGATAGATTTATTGAGCAAAGGAAAACTATGCAAAGAGAACTTGAGAGAGAACTAAAACAGTACCCGTCAAGAATCATCGAACACGCTACACTCTCTCAAATTCTTTC
>WFQD01000395.1 GCA_015487265.1 Sulfurimonas sp.
GCAATAAAAAGACCATCAAAGCCTGTAATAAAAAGTTTTTTTTCATCAAATGATTTACTAAGGAATTTGAAGTATCCTGGAAAGTTTCCTATTTTTGAAAAGTAGCGTATTTTTGGTTTTTTCAGATTACTGACATCAATGTTATATATACCTTCTGTTGTGCTAGCATAGATTGTTTTTAGATCTTTTGAAAGAAAAAGAGATGAAATTGAATGTTGCCTATTGATAAACAGTTTAGAGATAATATGGGGTGTGTCAGGGTCTCTGACATCAATTATCATTAAATTTCTACATGATGCTACAAAAGCGATAGTGTCGTTGTATGCGAGGGTAATATTACGTACTATGCCTATAAGAGGAAATGTCTTGCATTGTAGGGTAAGTGTCTTGGGTGTTTTGTTTATTTTTTTAGTGATTTTCACCTGATCATTGCGTTTTTGTTGTTGTATGTTTGAGTAAACATTGTAATCATATAATAAAAAAATCAGAGGAGTACCAACGAAAATAAGAAGAAGATATGCAATAACTTTTTGTTGAAATTTTTTTTGTAAATCTTTCAATATATCTCTTTTTGTTTGATAGATTCTAATTCAAAGTTTGATGGCACATATTTGAAACTTTGATCTGTTTTTATGAGCCAAGTACCTGTTTGACCCCCATTGATTGCAAAAATAGAACCTTCATCAGGCGTTATAAGAAGAGGCCCAGACTGGTCGACACAATGCTTTTTCTTGCATATTTGATGATGATAAAATTTATTGTAAATCATATTTCCATTCTCATCGATTTCAATTAGCCAAAATTTGTAATGAGAGTGTCCACTTATAAGAAAATTACCACTGTTTAACTGTACTATATTTTTTGTTTCACTATAGCTATTGTCACGATATTTTTTTTCCCAGAGAAATACATAATCTTGATTGAATTTCTTGAGAGTAATATGTCTAAATGAACCTTTAAATGAACATCCTGCTATGATAAAGCCATGATCATCAGTTTGAATAATATCTTGTGGAATAAATGAAAAATTATAGCGAAATTGAATTCGTAGTAATTCTCCTTTTTTAGAATATAAAAGAAAAAAAAGATTATTTGTTGTTTTGTCATATGTTTGTCCAAACACCAAAATATTTCCATCATTTGTCTGCATTGTTTTTAAAATGTCTACATACTTTGCAACTAAAGATTTTGATTGAGGTGACGCAAATAATTTATGCTGCCATCTGATTTTATTATCTGCATTGAAATAGAGGATGTTTTGGTGATTGTCGGTCGCAATGTAGCCATCTTTCATTTTGAGTAAACTTGTAAAAAAAATATTTTTTTTGTCAACAATTTTTTTGGATTTTTTATCTATAAGAAATACAAAACCGTAATTTTTTACAGTACCACTAATAACATCCGATTTCCTTCCATAAAAGCTAACAACATACAAATTTTGTAATGCGATGAGGGTGCTGTTTTTTTTCTCTTGGCTGTTAAATAGATTCTTTTTCCATAATATGTTTCCCTTATAATCTATTTCCATTAAAAAAACTGTTTCATATCCTTGCATATTACCAGTATTTTTCCCATAAGTTCCCATGAGTAAATAACCGTTATCGGTTGGGATAATGTTATTTATTATCGATGAAAAATCGTTACCGAATTTCTTGGAAAAGTTATAGCCCCATTGGAATTGTTCAAGAGTTTTTGGGTTTGTTTTGTAAAAATAGTTAAAAATAAGTGTAGTGCTCAAGATTGTCAAGAACAATAGAATGACTACTTGTATCGCAAATTTCTTATTCGGATCAAATCGTTTTTTCTTCATTATCCCTCTGTAAAAGTGGTTTCTAAAATTTTAGCATTATTCCTTTAATTATCAAGGAAAAATTACGAAATAGGAAAATTTATGATAAAATGTAACAAAAAATTGGATGGATTGTGTGAATGCTTGATTTAGTTGTCTATTTTTTTAGAAAGCAGCAGTTGCTCTTTTATTCTGGTTTACTTGCAATAGCTTCAGTGTATAGTTACTGTCTCTTATACACATCTCCGA
>WFQD01000396.1 GCA_015487265.1 Sulfurimonas sp.
ACTCATACTGATATTTTATCTTAGAATGACTAAATATTCTAAGTATGAATTAGTGTAGCCACATCATGATGTAATAAAAGTACCAATATAGAGAACTTATCTCAGTTTTTACATTCAAAAGGGCTGAAAGTTGAGATAATTTTTCTAACAAGAAAGTTAAAAAAATGATATGGATACTTTTTTAGTGGTTTTTATAGGTGCCCATAATTGAAATAAAACAAGCTGAAAGCTTATATATATTCTAAGTTAGTTGTGTGTAAGCTATGATTTTGGAGAAGTTAATGACAAAAACAATACTTAAAAAACAGCGATAAAGTCTCAACTGAAATATCATACTACATCTCAAGTAAGTCAATGCCTGCTAAAGAATATAACAAAGGTATTCGTGCACATTGGGCAGTGGAGGCGATGCACTATGTTAAGGATGTAACATTTGGGGAAGATGCATCTCTTATTTGTACTAAAAATGCTCCAACAAATTTTTCAATCATCAGAAATATTATAATGAATGTGCTAAAAAGAGAAAAATATGATTATTTCTCTTAAGCGATTCGTATGCGAGGTGGGAATATTAAGAGACTATGTTACCTTTTAGTATGAATCAGCCGTGAACACTTTCTCGGCAGCCATTTCACAGCCACATCTCTCATTTTCACTCTTTATCTCATCTATTTAAGCAATTAAGCTATAATTCCACCAATGAAAAAGAAACCACAATTTAAAGTAGAATCTCCTTACCAACCAGCAGGTGATCAGCCTAAAGCTATAGAAGTACTTAGTAAAAGTATACTCGATGGGAATCGTTATCAAACCCTTGAAGGGGTTACAGGTAGTGGGAAAACACACACTATGGCACGGGTTATAGAGAATGTGAAGATGCCTACTATCATTATGACGCATAACAAAACTTTAGCGGCACAGTTGTATAGTGAGTTTCGTCAGTTTTTTCCTCATAATCATGTTGAGTATTTTGTTTCGTATTATGATTATTATCAGCCGGAGGCTTACATACCTCGTCAAGATTTGTTTATAGAAAAAGATAGTGCTATCAATGATGAGCTTGAGAGAATGCGACTCTCTTCTACGGCAAATTTGCTTTCTTATGATGATGTGATTGTCATTGCTTCTGTTTCGGCAAACTATGGGCTGGGAGATCCTGAGGAATATCTCAACATGGTGCAGGCTTTAGCTGTGGGGGATGAGATAAACCAGAAAAAACTTTTACTGCGTTTAGTGGAGATGGGGTATGCTCGTAATGATGCTTACTTTGATTCTGGGCATATTCGTGTCAATGGTGAAAGTTTAGATATTTATCCGCCTTATTTTGAGCAAGAGGCGATTCGCATAGAATTTTTTGGGGATGAGATTGAGGCTATTTACACTTTTGAAATCATTGATAACAAAAAACTTGAAGATTTCCAAAATATAACCATCTATGCGACAAGCCAATTTAGTGTGGGGCAAGAAAAAATGTCTCGTGCAATCAAGCGAATAGAAGAGGAGCTTGATGAGAGACTTGAGTATTTTCAAAAAGAGGGGAAACTTATAGAGTACCAAAGACTCAAACAGCGTGTTGAGTTTGATTTAGAGATGCTAGAGACAACTGGTATGTGTAAAGGTGTTGAAAACTATTCGCGTTTGCTTACAAACAAAAAAGCAGGTGAAGCCCCTTTCACATTACTTGATTACTTTGCACAAAATAACAAAGAGTACCTTGTAATAGTCGATGAATCGCATGTCTCTTTGCCTCAGTATCGTGGGATGTATGCAGGTGATAGGGCAAGAAAAGAAGTGTTAGTTGAGTATGGATTTCGCCTTCCTTCTGCCCTTGATAACCGACCTTTAAAAGCAGATGAGTATATCAATAAAGCGCCACACTATCTTTTTGTTTCAGCAACACCTGCTGAGTATGAGCTTGAAATGTCCGCGGTAAAAGCAGAACAAATTATTCGTCCTACTGGTTTACTTGACCCAATTATTGAGATAAAAACATCCGATAATCAAGTTGAAGATATTCATGATGAGATTAAAAAAACTATAGTAAAAAATGAAAGAGTACTCATTACTGTGCTTACAAAAAAAATGGCTGAGGCACTGACAAAATATCTTGCAGATTTAGGCATAAAAGTACAGTATATGCACTCTGACATTGATACTATAGAGCGAAATCAAATTATTCGTTCCCTGCGTTTAGGGGAGTTTGATGTTCTCATTGGGATTAATCTTTTACGAGAAGGTTTAGACTTACCAGAAGTAAGTTTAGTAGCTATTTTAGATGCAGATAAAGAGGGTTTTTTACGGAGTGAAACGGCACTTATTCAGACGATTGGGCGCGGGGCAAGAAATGCCAATGGTCGTGTCATTTTATATGCAAACAAGATGACAAAATCGATGCAAAAAGCGATAGATATAACTACAGAACGTCGAAAAATACAAGAAGCATATAATAAAAAGCATGGTATTACTCCAAAAACTACAAAACGTACTTTGGATGAAAATTTGAAACTTGAAGAGCATGGCAACATTTACCAAAAGCATAAAAAACTCGATAAAATGCCAGCATCAGAGAAAAAAGCTTTAACAAAAGAGTTGATGTTGCAAATGAAACAAGCTGCAAAAGAGCTCAACTTTGAAGAAGCCGCCCGTCTTCGAGATGAAATACAAAAAATAAAACAACTTTAGGAATAACAATGGAAGAAACATTCAGTAATTTAGCAACATATGGTTATATAGGACTTTTTATTTACTCACTTGGAGGTGGATTTGTTGGACTTGTTGCTGCGAGTGTTTTGAGTTTTATGGGAAAAATGGACTTAACTCTTTCTATTAGTATCGCATTTTTAGGGAATGCTTTAGGTGATATCATGCTTTTTCAACTGACTCGTTATCAGAAATCTATGATGATGGAGGGACTCAAAAAGCATAGACGTAAACTTGCACTCTCTCATATACTTATGAAAAAACATGGGGATTGGGTTATATTTATCCAAAAATTTATTTATGGTCTTAAAACTGTTGTGCCTATTGCCATTGCTTTGACAAAGTATGATTTTAAAAAGTTTGCTGTTTTAAATGTCTTTGCTGCTGGGGTCTGGGCACTTGTATTTGGATTGAGTAGTTTTTATTTTGGAGCAGTTTTAAGTAAGGCGGCCATATACATTAGTGAGAACAAATGGCTTGCACCTGTTATATTACTAAGTATAGGTGGACTTACTTGGCTCTATCTTGAGCGAGCCACAAAGAAGAAAAAGTAGAGATTATTTCTCTACTTTTGGACCCGCTTCAGAGAAATCAAATTTCGCATCTTCACTGTTGTAACGTTTAAAGTTTTCTATAAACATCTCTGCTAATTGGTCTCTCGCTGCATCAAAAGCTTCTTTGTCTTCCCATGCATTTCGAGGGTTTAAAAGATCAGGGTTGATATCTCCTAAAGTTTTTGGAACTTGTAGTCTAAATGTTTTTGTTGTGTCAAATTCACTCTCATTAATTGTGCCATCTAAAATAGCATTGATACAAGCACGTGTATCTTTGAGACTCATGCGTTTTCCAACACCATAGGCTCCACCAGTCCACCCAGTATTTACAAGATATACATTTACATTGTGTTCGTCTATCTTTTTCCCAAGTAAATCAGCATAGACAGTAGGGTGGAGGGTCATAAAGGCTTCACCAAAGCAAGCAGAGAAAGTAGCGACTGGTTCCGTAATACCACGCTCAGTTCCAGCTACTTTTGCTGTATAACCACTTAAGAAGTAGTACATTGCCTGCTCTTTTGTAAGCTTGGAAACAGGAGGTAAAACACCAAATGCATCGGCACTTAAAAAGATGATGTTTTGAGGATGTCCCGCCATAAGGTCAGTTTTATGGTTGTCAATATGCTCTATAGGGTAAGAGACACGAGTATTTTCTGTTTTAGAGGCATCTTCATAATCAACTTCACCTTCACCATACATTACAACATTTTCTAAAAGTGCATTTTTACGAATGGCACCATAGATTTCAGGTTCACTTTTTCCATCAAGGTTGATAACTTTTGCATAGCAACCGCCTTCAAAATTAAAGACTCCATGATTGTCCCAACCATGTTCATCATCACCAATAAGTGCACGATTAGGGTCAGTAGAGAGTGTTGTTTTTCCTGTACCGCTGAGTCCAAAGAAAAGGGCAGTATCGCCTTTTTCACCGACATTTGCAGAACAGTGCATTGAGAGTTTCCCTTCGAGTGGTAACCAGTAGTTCATCATAGAGAAAATACCTTTTTTAAGCTCTCCTCCATACCATGTCCCACCAATAATAGCCATGTTACGCTCAACATCAAAAAGTACGAATACTTCTGAATTGAGTCCATGTTCTTTCCATTTGTCATTCACTGCTTTACAAGCATTGAGAACAACAAAATCAGATTTAAAAACTTCTAATTCTGATTCTGTTGGGCGGATAAACATATTTTTTACAAAATGTGATTGCCATGCAATTTCAGTAATAAAACGGATTGACTTTTTAGAAGCTGGACTCGCACCACTATAAACATCTGTCACATATAAATCTTTTCCTGAGAGTTGTTTTTGTGCTACTTCCAAGAGTTCATCAAAAATTTCAGCTGAAACTTTTTTATTCACATCACCCCATGCGATATATCTGTTTGACGGCTCACGATCAACAAAGTATTTATCTTTCGGAGAACGTCCTGTGAATATACCAGTATCAACAGCTGTTGCACCTTTTTTAGTCTCTTTCACTTCGCCATTGTCTAGCTCATGCTTGATTAATTCATCATAATCTAAATTATGGTAAACATTTCCAATATTGGATAACCCTATTTCTTCTAATTCAGTCAATTTCATAACTTACCTTTTGTGGTACTTTTAATTCTATGAGTGAAATTATACTACTAATAAACATAAATTAAAGGTAAAAAATTGTTTTTTTTCAAAAATTTTGCAATAAATATAATTTAAGAAACTTTTGCTAAAATTCCACCCTCGCATTACTACTTAATGTGCTCGATTAACTCAGTGGTAGAGTATCACCTCGACAAGGTGGGAGTCACTGGTTCAAATCCAGTATCGAGCACCATAAATAATAAAAATAATTTAAGCTTATACTAATAGATACTTCAATATAATTTCAGATATAAAAATA
>WFQD01000397.1 GCA_015487265.1 Sulfurimonas sp.
GGTATATACTAGTTAAACTTTTTCTATCCCTTACACACTTTTGCAAAAACAGATTTACACTAAAATAAAAAATGGAAGTTACAGTTTTACAAGTTTCCCATCACAACTGCACCAGCTGTCAAACTGAGTGTTTGAAGTTTGAGTATCACAGAATAAAAAAAGATTTTTAAAATTCAAAAAGACACTCTCACTACATACTCTCGTCATAACAGCTCTCATGCAAGCGGATGAATCAAACAGAAGTAAAACTTTACTTCCTTTTTTTTCATCAAATGCAATACTTGGCAGTCCCTCTTGGAGTGATTGTATATGTTTTTGCAACTGTTGCATCACTCTTTTTGTGTCTTGACCATTGTATATTTCAAATGTATAAATTTTTATCTCGTCATTTAACCTTAACTTCATAATCGCATCAGGAATAAAAAATGAACCATCGGCAAATATCAGTTTAGTTTTTGCTTTGAGTGGTGAGTTCTTTTTTGTGCTTCATGTGTGGTCGTAGTTGGTGTCATATAAAAGCACCTCTCATCCGTTTTTTAGTACATAGAGATACAACTCTATCTGAAAATCTATCGCATTGGTACGGTGGTAGTAATCACGAAAGAACATACTGCTGGTCCCTATAGGCATTTTTATTCTGTTTTCATTGTACTGCAGGTGTTCTATGAGGAAGTTTTTTCCTTTTGGTTTTAGGTAGTAGTAGTTTTGTAATCGTCAGAGTTTTGGGTGGACTCCAAAAGTTAGCTTGCCTATCATATTGAGTAAACTCAGCTCTTTAAAGGCTTTGTTTAGATTTGGCTTGTGTTTAGCAATTCACAGTCTTATGAGATGTGAAGTGTTTAAGAACTTAAAAATTGCCAGTGCTTCTAGGATTTTTATGGATCTCTCTTTTAGCATTTAGTTTTCTATATCAAATAAAGGTTTTAGTGGTCCGTCTTTGGTGGGTTCTTGAGTATAGTACAGCTCTACCTGTTCTTGTTCAAATTTAGTGAACATCTCTTTACTCATACTGTTTTTATCTCCTAAAAAGAGCTTTGGCACTCTGTAAAGAAATGGTTGTATAAAGTTTGAACTGATGTAAAAGTTTCCAACAGTGAGCCTTTGCAGATTTTCTTTGTTTATCCCTATCTCTTTAGCAAAGTAGTTTATCTGTGAATAGGAGTTCGCACCTATAATTTTTACATTGGTATTACTTGTGATAGACTCTTTTAAAATAGGATTGATATTTTTTCCAAGCATCTGTGAGGCGAGTGTAATATGAAGTGAGTATTTTCTACTCTCTTCAAGTATAGCTTTTACAGATTTTGTGGTGTAGTTTTGAAATTCATCAATAAATAGGTTTATAGGCATTCTATACTCTATTGGTATATTGGCACGATTGATTGCAATTGACTGCACCAGAGCGACAATAAACCTTCCTAGTGCCATGGATACATCACTTCATAACATTCACTTTGAAAGATTAAAAACGATAATCTTTTTTTGGCTGATGAGTCCTTTTAGGTTTATACTCTCATTGACACTTGTAATGTTTGTAAATATGTGAGAGTTTAGTAGTGATTGAATTTTTACTGCGATGGACTGCTTGGTGATGGAGTATATTGGCGAGTTGAAATTCTCTTTAAAAAACTGTGCAACAGCTGGGTTGTTTGACTTGGTTCATAGTGCAACTAAGTCTTCATTGTTTTCAAGCATAAATCTTTGTAGGTCTCTTAGTGAGCTGTTATCTCTTTTGAGTAGCACTCAGATACAAGGTACTAAAAGTGATTTCATATTCAGAGTGAGAGTAGATGAGCTTTTTATCATCTCCTCAAACACAAGTGCTAGTTCGTTTGAGTATATGTCTATCTCATTGTCACTGAGTTTCACTGCAAATGGATTGAGTGCAAATACTCATTTTTTTAAAAGTTTTGGAGTGAAATAAACTACTCTTGATTTGTCTAAAAATTTATTCTCTACTATCTCTTTAGCTACATCACCATGTGGATCAAGTACGATGACTGCACTCTTGTTTTTGTCTATCTGAAAATTGATGAGATATTTTAAAAGTTCACTCTTTCAGCTTCCTGTCATTCAAGTGATGAGAGTGTGCTTTTTAAATTCACTTGGGGGTATTTTTTTGCTAAAGAGATAGAATGAGAGTCTCATTCGCACTCTAAAGAGTATTGTATGTAAGAAATTGATTATCATTTTAGATGTATTTATAAGTGTAATTTATCGAAAATAAGGTGTCCCAGACTTGTACAACACTTTGTAAGGTATCTTATTCAAGTATAGAGCTTATTGCTCTATATCTTGCAGAGTAAGGTATCTGCCTCTTTATATTTTTGAGTACTGTTTTTATCCCATGAAGGAGACTGAAATCCTGTTATCTCTCCTTCGTCATTTTTTATAGGTGCAAGTGTGACATAATCTATTATGATGATATTTGTACTCTTTTGACGGTAGAAATAATATATTTCAGGAACTCTGCCTTTTGGAAAAAGCTCTACTATTGATTCAAATGCTTTTCTCTCTTGCTTGTAAGCAAGTGATACTATCTGTTCAATGATATTAATAGCACTCGCTCTTCATTTTTGTCCGATACAATCTATGTCGTTTATATAAAAAGTATTTGTCACAAAGTCATAATGATAGAGATAAAAGGCTCACTTATTTCATAGCACAGCATTTGGTACAAATACAGCTTTTATAAGATGGTCTTGCTTGTGTGTTTTAATCTGTAATAAGTTTTCAAATAGGCTACTCATGATTTTTTTTGTTAAGATTTAAAAAATTTTAGTTTGTACTCTTATTAGATCATATTTTTTTATTTATTGCAAATATTTGAAAAATTTAGTAGATATCACCACGATTATCAGCTTTTTCAATATAGACGAGTAGTTCATCTTCTATAACATCGTAAATAAATCTATAGTTTCCAACCCTCAATCGGTAACCGTTGTTGCTATTTACCATGCTTTTTGTATCTGTTTTTGGATTGGAAGGGTAGGGATTGTTTTGTAGGAGTAAGAGTTTCTCTTTGATTCTTAACTTATCTTTTGGATTTCTACTTTCTATAAATTTGACAACTCGTTTATGCAGTTTAATACGGTACAAGCTTATTCCCAATTCACTTCATCTAAGGAAATATAATCTTTAGAATTATTCACTCTATTTTTTCTAGCCTGTAATATCTCATCATAGTCAGAATCATTTTCAGAGATAGTTTCAATCTCTAATGAGGGTGTAGTGTTTTTTTTAATTATCTGCACATCTCCTTTGAGATTTTCAAGAAGATACAACACTTTATCAACTACAGAATCTTTTACATTTATAGTTAATTGCATAAGAAACTCCTTTGTATATTTTTACAATTATAACACATTAAAAATTTATAAAATCACTATCGATTTAATAGTTGTTTTAATTCAATATATTTTAGATTGGCAATTATTGGCACTATAGAGCTATGCAGAAAGTTAAAAGACACACTTTATGGGGTATTTTTAAAGTATAGGTCTCTCTTTACGGGGAGTAAAGTACCCATTTATGGGTATTTTTATAAATATAGCATCTTGTATTACACAACATTTGAGAGACTTGTGTCAAGTCGAAATATTTGCAATTTGTAGTCTTGTGAATATACTGGGTAACAGAACACTCCTAAAGCGTATTGTAGTTTCATTATCAAAACGTCATATTTGTTTTTACTACATAATAG
>WFQD01000398.1 GCA_015487265.1 Sulfurimonas sp.
AGCTACACTTGCAAAAGTTTTACGCCCTTTAGAGTACTTAAACAATGGATATAAATCGTTAAAAGTTTATTCTGAAGGCTTAAATAATGCTTATTTGTCATCTAAACCGCTTTTGGTTTTAGCAGCAGGTCCCTCTTTTGCTAAAAATATTGAATGGATTCAAAATAATCAAGATCGCTTTGTAATTATTGCTGTTTCCGCAATATTGCCAACATTGTATGAATATGGTATCAGACCAGATATTGTAACGCATATTGATGTTTCTGATTTGACATTAAAATTTTATGATAATATCGATGAGGCATTTTTATCTCATACACTATTTGCCTTTACTTCCCAAGTAAGTAAAAAATTAAGAGAGAAGTTTCCAAAAGAACGTATTTTTTATCTTGAAGATTCATACAGCTATATTCAAGGTATAGGTGTCCTTACAACCCCTTGTGTCGGTACTACATCCGTAGCTTTAGCGCTTGCTCTACATTCAAAAGATATTTTACTTCTTGGGGTAGATTTGGCCTTTGATCAAGAAACTGGTGGGACACACTATAAAGGGCATAAATATGCTAAAGAAGTTGATATTGAGAAGACAAAAGAAGAAAATAAATATAGATTAACGCTTGATGATGAAATTTTAGAAGTAGAGGGAAATTTTCAAGAAAAAGTGATTACAAATGCTCGTCTTTGGTATTCTGGAAAAGTTTTAAATAAGATTGTCCCTCAGTTGCATTATAAAGGTTTAGAAGTTATTAATCTCAGTGATGGCATGAAGTTTGAACAATGCAAGCCTATGAAAATTGATGAACTTGCTCTTGAAAAATATCCAAAATTGGATAAAGTGTCAGAATTTACACATTATAAAAATGCTTTAGATGAGAATTCAGTTATAGAACTTTCTAAAAGTGATGTAGAGCATATACGAGAACAACTTTTGTTTGCTAAAAATGTGCAACAGCTTGTAGAAAATTATAGTAAAAAAGAAGCACCGCAGGAGTACAAAAAATATCTTTATGAACTTCTTGGGATTATGATAGAAATTACACCGATAAAGATTAATAAAAAGAGTGCTACATTGATGTCTGTATATGATGATTTCTCAAAATTTGTATTGCCTCTTATTTTTGATACTTTTAATACTATTGAGATAGAAAATAAAGATAATCATATAGCATTCTTTGACAAAATCATGAAAGAAAATTTAGAAGATATTTGTGGTCTTTATATTGAAAAAATAGAGCAGTTCTTAGAAAAAAGGACTTCATGATGTTGACCATAAAGATATAGGAACTCCCAAAAGTTATGCTTTAGCACAGAAGGAGATTTTAGATCTCCTCTAAAGCATCAAGATATCTCATTAAAATCTGATGCAGTGCATAAAAGAAGTGTTTTTGGATACTTTGAATATGGTGTTGCGTATCAAGATCTTTGGAATTAAAAAAGTCAAATATATATGTATAGCTGTACTTGAAAAATTCTTGTAAAACCAAAGAGATGTCATAAAAATCTTCATCTTGATTTTGCGAAAAATCTTCTACTATTTGAATAAGTAACTGCAAAAACGCTTCACTGTGTTGAAAATGTATATTTTGATATGTTTTTGTTGTGTGTAGCAAGTGTAGTAAGTGCTGCTTTTTTTTCCAAATAAGTTTGAGCTCTTCATTATTGAGTTCAGATGAGGAGGATTGTTGAAACAACTCCAAAAGTTGTGATGCAATATCTGCTTTATCGAGAGGTTGAAATTGTTTTTTTGTAAAATCTTGTGGATGAAGGGGGATAACATTTGCAAACTTGGCACCGCTACTGAGATTGTACACCTTTTGATCTTCTTTTTTGAAACTGATTGAGCTTGCATTGATGGAATCTATAGAGAGTTTATATTCTATTGTTGTTATGGCAGTATCACTAAAATTACCCTCTACTTCTGTTTGGCTTGTTTTAAACTCCATAACATCTTCATGTTGTGTGGCATCGAGTGTAAGATTGTTGTTGAACTCATGTAGGTGAGCATGTGTAGCACCTGTTTTTTGATCAAGTGCCAAATCAAGTCCTAAGAGGTACATCTCTTTTACCCCTAATGCCAAAGAGAGCAGATAAGTGGTCGATCCAACGCAAGCGGCAGAGAGATTGCCCATACTTTTTTTATAAAAAGTACCATTTTCATAAAAAAACAAAGATTTTCCATGAAGAAAACTCACCAATGATGCGGGTGATCTTGCAGAAAGAAAAAAGATACTCTCTTGCAAAAAATCGGTAGATGGCAGTTGTGTAAAATGCTTCACACCCGGTTCAAATCCATCCATATGTACAACGATATCGGGTTTTATATTGTATTTGTAAAGTGTTTGCAAAGTGGATGAAACAGCGATAATAATAGTTTTATGTTGGTTTTGTTGTACCAGAGTAATATTTTTTGCTAAAGATGGACCGGCAGCTAAAAGAAAAACAGGATGTTTTGATAATGGCGAATCTGTATATGATTCCAAAAGATTTAAAAATGGATATTTGTCTCGAATATAATTTAAAGGACGCAAATATTGTTCTAAGATAGCACCATAAAAAAAGATATTTTGTGATTGTGAAATCACTTTAAGATGAAAATCTCGTACTTGTGAACCTTGAAAATTAAGCATCTCAAAATATTTAATGTAGTGATTGTAGTAGAAATTGTGATTGAGAAATTTTTGTGCACTACTTTCAAACTCTTCTTTTGACTCAAAGACAGCAAAAGAAAGTTCACTTCGCAATGCGATAAGATAATAGGGGGTAACAAATAAAGAGAGGCGGAAAAGTTCCAAATCATTTTCTATGATAAGGTAGTTTTGTGCTGCAATTTTTTCATGAACACTTCTTATATGCGTACCAAGCCCAACTCCAAAAAATATAAACTTATGAATTTGATATAAATCCTTTCCCTCGTTATTGTATTTTTTTATGTAATGCATTAGAGGCGAAATATTTTGCGTATCATCAAGATCAAGAGGGTACTCATGAAAGGTTTTATAGAGGTTTGCCGTGCGTGTGAAATCGACAGAAGCAGCTACTTGCTTAGCGTAGTCAAAGCTGTTTTGTGTATAGAGTTTTGTACCGGATTGAAGATCTACAACATCAAAATAATCATCTTCCTCAAGGATGATTTCGTATTTCGGGGTGTAATGATTTTGGTCGATAGCATTTTCAAGTGCAACAAGCTTTGCAAAAAGTTTAGGGTGAGTTGTTTCAAAATATCTGATATTATTTTGAAAATATCGAACTGCTTGTTCTTTTAGTTGTGTTTGCATAATTTACTAACCTCTTGAATATATGATTCTAATATTTGAAGTATTGGCTGGAGTATTGTTTTGTTTAAAAAGCTTTGTGCCTGTAGGATTTGATTGTGTTGCACAAAAAGATAAAAAACTGCAAGGTGATTTTCAATAAAAAGATCAAGAACCTTATAGATTTCAAATTGTTTGATTTTTTCATCATCTTTGATGAGTGTATAAAGTTTTTGCGTCAGCATTTCACAATCTTCTTGGGTTGCAAGAGAAAAGCTCTTAAAGGCTGTAATGGTAGAACTAAGATGTTGTGCTTCAGTGATTTTGTGCATTGCTTGAAGTTGATCATCTTGCGTAAAATGAGTTGAAGTAAGTTTACATGTTGCATTTGTTGATGTAGATGTAAGCGTACGAATCTGTGTAGAGGCAACAGGAGGGATGTGATCAAATTTTGCACCATCACTCATATTGTAGATATGTTGTGTTTGTTGTTTTAAGTAATGTGTTGAGAGGTTTATAGCTTCAATAGAAGTTAGAAAATGGGGTGTAGTTTTTGTTTTTGGTTGTAGATTGCCCTCTACATCTATAAGTGTTTCTTTGTAGGAGATATTTTGATCTTTAGATTGTTTTTGTTCTGTTTGGAGTTTTTTCTGATAGCTGTGTGCTTCAATATGAGTTGCACCGGTTTGTAAATCAATAGCAAGATCAAGACCAAGAAGATAAATCTCGGGTACTTGCAATAATAAAAGAAGCTGGTATGATAATGAACCAACACAAGGAGAGGATGGTTTGAGTGAATGTGTAAGATAGTTTGTTCCCACCTCAAAAAGCATGAGATTCTTTTGAGGAATCTTATCTAAAAAATCTGAATCTGCTTTACTGGAAAATAACAAGGTGGTATCTTGAAAATAATTCCACGATTTTATTTTTTGAAAATGGGTAGAAGCACCACCAAGCGTATCAAGGTGTACAGCTATATCAACCTTAATATTGTTTGACTCCAAATACGCCAATATCGCTGAAACAGCGACAATAGTAAAATTGTGTTGATGTGCTTGTAGCCATAATATATGTGTTTGCAATGAAGGTCCTGCCGCTAGAAGTAAAAATGGCTTTTGTTCGTTCGTGCAAGAGGAGGATTTATCAAGAAATGGATAGCCTGATAAAATATTATTAATTGGTTTTAGCATCTCCTCAAAGAGGTGTGTATATGAAAAACTCCGATGGGGTTGTGTTGTAACAGCTAATTGAAATTCGGAGATTTTAGCATCATCATGATGGAGCATAGGAAAAAATTTGATGTAACTGTTGAGGTAACTTTTGTATTGTAAAAATGCTTTGGAAGTTTGCAAAAAATCGTCTCTTTCTTCAAATACTGAAAAAAACAGTTGTGTATTATGTGAAAGAAGTTTATAATTGACAGTAAATAAAGAGTTGTAAAAAAGTTCTAAATCATTCTCAACAATTAAAAGTACTTGAGGAGTATAGTTTTCAACAAAAGAGGGCAAGTGAATACTAAGTCCGGCACCAAAAAAGATAGATTTGTCAAATGTAGCAATAGATGTTGGTAGTTCTTGGTCGGTTTGTATGAGGGTAAAGCAGTTGTGTTGTGTGGAATAATCGATACTTTGAAGAAAAGTTTTTACAAATAGCTTACTTTGATAATTATAAAATGCACTATTGCTACTGAGTTCTATAATTTCAAATTGATTGTTTTCATAAACAAGATTATAACGCTGCGTATAGTATTGCTCTTGAAGTGCCGTTTCAAAACTTAAGAGCTTTTGAAATAAAGCAGGGTGGTTTTGCTCAAAATACTCAATATTTTGAGCAAAATGTAAAGAGATTGTTTGATGAATATCTACTCCCAAGTAAAACGCTCCGCAAAAGAGTAATTACGTTGTGCCTTCTTACCCAAGATATCTTTTAAATATTTTGGATGCATGCCGTATCCTGGACGCACACTTCTAATATTTTCCTCTGTAAAAATCTCCCCTTTTTTGATATCTTTTGCCACATAAAGGCTTCTGGAAAATCTACGAGATTCTTGCTTGTGGTGATTTAATGAATAATCTACTTTACCGAGTAATTTTTCAGTATCTCTTACCGCACACACCATCTGGGCAAACTCCTCTTTGTCTAAAGAAAAATCAGCATCAGCACCACCTATGGATTTGTCAATTATAAAATGTTTCTCTATCACCTTTGCTCCTAGTGCTACTGCAACAACGGGTGCAGTTGTGCCGAGTGTATGGTCAGAAAAACCTGCTACAACACCAAAACGCTCTGCTAAATCTTCAATCATTACAAGATTGGCCTCTTCAAGGGGAGCGGGATAGGCTGAGGTGCATTTGAGCAGTACGATGTCATGGTTATTCTCTTCATGGCAAATACGCACAGCATCCTCAATCTCTTCTAAAGTTGCAATCCCTGTAGAGATAATCATAGGACGCCCTTTGGAAGCTGCATAGCGGATAAGCTCATAGTCTGTTATCTCAAAAGAGGCTATTTTATAAGCTGAAGGGTTGAATTGCTCTAAAAAATCTATGGCAGTTTTATCAAAAGGGGATGAAAAAATATCGATACCAATCTCTCTTGCATAGGCAAAAAGCTCTTCGTGCCACTCCCAAGGTAGATAAGCTTCTTGGTATAAATCATAAAGCTTTTTGTTGTCCCAAAGTGTTCCCCCTTGGATAATAAAGTCCTTTTTATCGCAATTGAGTGTTAAAGTGTCAGCTGTATAGGTTTGGAGTTTGATGGCATTTGCACCTATCTCTTTTGCCGTTAGGATTGTTTTTTTTGCAATTTGTATATCACCACCATGATTTGCACTCATTTCAGCAATAATGAACACATTATTATTGTCGAGATTAAAATCACCTATCTTCATTGTGCAACTCCATACAAATAACTTGGGTATTGTTTACTACTTTATCGTAAATCTCTTTAAAGTTATATTTTTGATAAAGTTTAAGAGCTTTGAGATTGTTATGCATAACTTCTAATCTTAGTGTTTTTATCTTTAAAATGTCAAAAGCGTAGTGTATAGCTGTTTCTATAAGAATTTTTCCAATTCCCTGCATCTTTTGAAATGGATTTGTGTAGAGTCCAAATTCCGCAGAAGATTGTTGCATATTGATGGTAGTAAAATCAATTACACCAAAGTACTGAGTATCTTTTTTGACGACAAAATAAAGTTTATCCTGAGAATCTTTTAAGTGCTCTATATACTCAAGATGCTCTTGCAAAGATATGTCTTGTTGATTGTGCATCCATTTTTTAACATTTGGATAATTTCTCCAAGAGAGTACCATTTTCTTTTCATCCAATGTTAAATCTGTAAAATTGACTAGAGTAAATGACATTTAAAGACCATTTTTTGTAACAGAGTTATGAGCTTTTTTGTATTGAATTTTTCTAATGTGTGATAACTGTTTTTTTTAAGATATTTGTATATCTCTTTTTGATTTTCTGCCGTTTTAACGGCAATAAATGGCAAC
>WFQD01000399.1 GCA_015487265.1 Sulfurimonas sp.
GAGGACTATTCTCTCCTATGAAAATGTTATTGAAAGTTCATCGTGGTATTGGTATCGAGATGAAGAAGAAATTGATTACGGATTATCTGGAAAAACAGATCAAATAGCAACCCGTTTTTTCCATTAACTCTTTATTCCCTATTCCCCTTATTCCTTGGTATACAGAATGCTTCTAAAAAATGGACTATGCCGATCAGGAACTGGTCTTTAACCCTATCCCAACTGGCAATCTTCTTTGAAGGGAGGTTGGACAAATACATTGAAGTGTAGCGTTTATGTTACCAATGTTGGCTGACACGGAATTTTAAACGCTCTCTAAGCGATTATTGTTTTTGTATATTTCTGACACATCGTACATAATATTTTTTGTTCTTTTTATAATAACGAGTTAATCCAAATTTAAAATAGACATACCAAGCGTAATTTCTTTTTATTACATTAGAAGTAGATGACCAATATGCTGGATTTGATGATATATTTTTGAATCCTCTTTTGATCGCAGGATCACTTTTCGAAATATCTACAATTTTTTGTAGTTCTTTTATAGAAGGTAGTCTCCAATTATGATATCCCTGCAATTCCAATTTTAGACAGAATTTGTTTGCATCATACCAATCCATTTTCTGATTATTAACTGAGCTATCGTCTTGCCACATTAATTTATTCTCTTTATCGACATAGATATCATTTGGATATAAAGTCATAATACAAATAATGAAAAACAGGATCGTAACCTTCACTAAATTCTCCTTAGTTTGCAATACTTCTAACACATCTTACTGAGTTATATTTAGTTTTCTTTATATGGTATGAATTACCAGCCTCAAAATCAATACACCAAACATATTCATTATGTCCTTTCACAATAGAAGAGGACCAATAGTTGTTTGCAGTATTTACATACTTGAATACAGGGATAAGAGAAGGATTATAATTTCCATAATCTACTATTGAAAGCAACTCAGTGTATGTTGGCATTCGCCAGTCTTTAAAGCCATTGCTTGAGAGCTTTTTGCAATATTTTTTAGCGTCATTCCATGTCTTTTTCATACTTTTTGATGAATAATTATCTTCCCACATCAATCCTAGTTTTTCATCTATTACAGTTTCATTATTTCTTTTCCAACGCTTTCGAAGTTCGGATATGATTTTATTGGTATATTTTTGTATAAGTTCAAAGTGTATTTTAATAGATGTGTCTTCACCAACGAAAATTTTTTTACTATCTGTATACTCATTTTTTTCATCAATAGGTTTCACCAATTTTATAGTATACTCTCCCTCTTCAAGCAAAATAGATGTAAACCCTTCCCCTGTCATCGTCTTCTTCTTCCCATCAACATAAATATATGCTCCTGTAGGCTCAGAAGCTATACGCAACTTTCCTTTACCGGCATACAACACCTGAAAGCTTGTCATGACTGTCAATAAAAATAGCCACCTTTCTTTTTTTTGCATTACCATTTCCAATAACAAAGTAGTTATATTATCTTATCCCATTATATATTACACTATTTTTAGGTAGCGTAAAAATATTTCTGTAAATTCCCAAATCAGCTAAGATATAGAGGAAAATAGAAAAAATAGCAGAAAATATGAAAATAGAGAAAATAGCCCATTTTTTCAACCATAGTGCAATTTCACCGCAAAAAAATTCTACCTAAAACCTCCTAAGAAGCTTTCATCTTTTCATAAAATACCTCATGTGGTGTTTTCCATCCCAGTGATTTTCTCGGTCTATGATTGAGTCTGTCTTCTATGTGCTTGATCTCCTTTTTGCTCAGATGCTCAAAGTTGCTGCCTTTAGGAATGTATTGCCGAATAAGCCCGTTTGTATTCTCGTTGATACCTCGTTGCCAAGAACTATAGGGGTCGCAGAAGTAGTAGTCGCATCCAAGTTTCGTGCTTATGATTTTATGCCGTGCAAACTCCAAACCGTTATCACTTGTGATTGTGTGCAGATATCTTCTAAAGAAAAATACAAAAATAGGGGTCAGGAAAAGAAAATAGAAAAATAGGGGTCAAAAATAGAAAAATATGGGTCAGGTGATAATAATAACTTAATGGAGTTTCTACAATACTCCACCAAGGAGCGATCATGCCAAGGAAACCACGCATAGAGATACCGGGATATTATCATATCGTCAACAGAGGTGTAGAGCAAAGGGTTGTCTTTAAAGAGGCGTGCGATTATGAATATTTTGAAGAGTTGATGTGTTCTTATATGAAGAGTTACGACATAACACTTCACAACTACTGCCTGATGAGCAACCACTATCATCTTCTCATAGAGATCACACAACCCAATCTCTCCAAATTTATGCGACAACTCAATATGAACTACGCCATCTACTTCAATAAAAAATACAACAGAACTGGACACCTTTGGCAAGGCAGGTTCAAATCTTGGTATATCACTAATGAAGCGTATCTCTATACTCTTATGCGATACATAGAACAAAATCCGCTTAAAGCCAATATGGTACAAGATATCAAAGAGTACCCCTACAGCTCTTACCACTATTTTTTGGATTATGAAACTCTACCCGAATGTTTACAAAACGCTTGGATAGCAAGAAAGCATCAAAACGACTACGAAGCGATACGGGCAATGCTTAACGGCAGTGTAGATACTTCTGAGTTGCAAGAGCTTAAAAACGCCTCTTCTTTGGTAGAGGCATCCAATATTGACAAAAAACAAGATATTTAAAAACTCACAAAAATGCTAACCGATCACAAAGACCTGAAAGAGCGTAATGATAAAATCGTCAAAGCATATGAGCAAGGCTATTCACAGCATATGATTGCTAAAGTACTGGGCATATCGCAACCTGCCGTACATGGGGTAATAAAGAGGAGTAAAAAATGAATTATCATTATCACCTGACCCTAATTATCTTACTTACCGCAGCGCTTCAAGGCGGTTTTCTTGAAGAGAAAGAGGCGTGCCAAAAGGGTGACGGTGCGGCGTGCACCCAGGCAGCCAACTACCTGATGGAGACCAAGCAGCGCTATGAAGCCGGTGTAGAGGGCGGATTGGCAAAAGCGCTTGTGTACGCCAAACGCGGTTGCGCGCTTGAAGATGCCGATGGCTGTCTTTTTGCGGCGATGGTGCTCTACTACGGGGATGACTGGGAGAAGATTCCCGCAGACAAGGAGGCGGGCAGGCGTTACCTCAAACGGGCCTGTGACCTTAGCAAAGAGGATATTTGCACCTATCTTCACTCATTTTAGACTCCTTTAAAATTGATTTGGGTATAATCGCGTTCCAAAAGTCTTGATGAGTGCTTTGGGTCATTAAAAAGCAGTTGTCAGGACTTGCAAGCGATTGTTTGCCGATCCTCCGGTACGACGCTTCACAAAGTACATAACACAAAGGA
>WFQD01000400.1 GCA_015487265.1 Sulfurimonas sp.
GTATAAACAATGTAGATGAAGAACATCAATGTTGCTCAAATAGTAGCCCATAGACATAGTTTAAAACTCAAGAGTGACTTTGATGCTATTTATATGCCTCATCTCTCTCAAACTGATGAGAGTGATTTACATATGATGAAGAGACTCTCCAAAGATTACAACGGTATTTTCTCTATTAAAAATGGAACACTTATATTTTTAAAACGTATAAAAGAGAATATGGCTTCAAAAGAGTTGCCACTCTTTGAACTTGATGCAGGTGAGTGTGATAGCTATAGTATTAAACATTCAGATAAGACAATCTACGGAGCATGTGAAGTCTCATGGCAAGATACTAAAGAGAATAAAGTACAGACTATCTTAGTTGGAACAGGAGTACCTATACTAAAAGTAAGTGGCCAGTTTAAGACTTCAGCTGAAGCACAGAAAAAAGGAGAGGCAAAACTACAAAATGCAAACCGTGGAACTAAGAGTGGTTCTATTAGTATGTATGGTAAAGAGATATATGCAGGTGGAATGTTACAACTAAGTGGTGCAGGGGAAGATGATGGTGAGTACTCTATAAAGTCAGTGAATCATACATTTGATAGTGGCTGGAAGATGAGTGTTGAGATTGAGAATTAAGGAGGAAAAATGTTAGAGAGTACATTGGTGTCAATTGGTGTTGTTGCAGCAGGAGTGATTGGAACATTTGCAGTTTTAAAAACTAAAGTGAATGATAGTGTTGAAAGAGATAAGGAGCAGGATAAAAAGTTTGAAGATTATCAAACATATCAAAATAAAAGAATGAATACTCTTGAAGCTTTCATGAATGAAAAAGCACCTCTTCTGGAACATCTAAGTAAGTCAGAAAATGCTATTTTTAATAAGCTTGATAATTATGGAAAAGATATAGTTACTTTACAACAAAAGATAGGACAAGCACCAACAATGAAAGAGGTTCGCGAGGAATTTGTAACTAAAGAAATGTACATACAAATGAAAGAGCATATAGATGAAAAATTTAGTAAGTTAGAACTTGGTTTAAGTGAAATTTTAAAAGAATTAAGGAGTAAATAGTGGCTGATTTTAATAAGGCAATAGAAAAAACATTAGTGAACGAGGGTGGGTATGTTAATGATCCTTCCGATAGAGGTGGAGAGACAAACTATGGAATATCAAAGAGATCTTATCCAAATGTAGATATTCAAAACTTAACAGTAGCAGATGCAAAAGAGATCTATAAACGCGACTACTGGGATAGACTTAGAGCAGATGAGATAGGATCTCAGCAAGTTGCATTCGAGTTGTTTGATACAGCGGTTAATATGGGTGTAAGAACTGCATCTAAACTCATTCAAGGATGTGTAGGTTCTCATCCTGATGGAGTAATTGGAAATATGACACTGCAAAGTATAAACAATGTAGATGAAGAACTACTACTGCTTAGGTTTAAACTTGCAAAGGTGGCTAGATATACATATTTAGCAAAAAAGAGACCTGCCAATAGAAAATATTTACTTGGTTGGATTAACAGAGCACTGGAGGCTTAATTATGGGATTTATGGATTTTTTAGGTGGTGGAATAGTTGAAGCAGTTGGCAAAGTTGCAGATGACCTTATAACAAGTGATGAAGAGAGAGCAGAAAAGGAAAACGAAAAACTTAAAGCAGATCTTCAGTACAAAACAGAAATGAGAAAATTTGATGTTGCAGAAACAAAAGCTTACCTCGAGGACAAGCAGAGTGCTAGAGTAATGAATAGTAATCTAACATCTTCAAAAGATTGGTTAGTAAGAAATACTGGTAGCTTACTTGCATGGTTTGTTATAATTGGCACATTTGCTTTAGATTATATGGTCGCATTTGAAGGATTAAAAGAAGCTGTTGGTGATAAAGAAGTGCTGATGTTTATACTAGGAAGTATGAATACATATACTGCTGGTGTAATTAGTTTTTATTTTGGAAGTTCTAAGACTGAAGCGGATATGAAAAGAGTTTCTTAGTTGCAAATAGGTTTCAAAAAATTAATTTGCAATATCAAAAATATTGTATTCAAGCCCTAAAAATAGGGCTTAATAGTTATTGAGCTACTTCCACAACAACTGGAGTTGATTCCCAGATACCGTGTTTTGTACAGTAACCATGAGCTATAAGATTGAGTTTTTTACCCATTGGACGGATGTTAAAAGTAACTTCTGCATGAGATTTTTCATTTCCAAGTGTTCCTGGAACAAAAGAAGCAGATGCAAGTTTTGTTTCACCATTATAAAGAGTAATACTTTCAATGTAGTGATCAAAATCATCTGGGTGAGTGTACTCTTGACCCATTTTAACATTTACTGCAAGCATTTCGCCTTTTTTCGCATCACCTTCAACTGTGATAAATGGTGAGTGACGGTCAATTAAGTCCTTTTTTGCTTCTCTTTCTACTGTGTCAATATCAACATACTTGTTAATCTTTGGCATATTCATTCCTTGTGTTTGATTTGTGTTATTGTAGCTATAAAAACATTTACTTAAACATAAATAAGACAATATTTGTCTTATTTAAGATAAATTTTATTTTACTATTTTTGAAAGTGTGATTTTTCTGCAATGACAGGGTAAAAGTATCCATATCCAAAGTCTTTATCTATAGCCACTGTTCCTTTTGCAATTACTATATCACCAACTTTTGGTACAGCTTCTGTTGTGGTGAAAACAATATCATCCATATTTTGAAAACGGCTTCCATCTTCTATATGTACCCAGTTGCGTTTCATAATACCTACAGATGTTTTGATAACTTTTCCTCGTATTATCACCTCTTTATTCGCATACTTTTTACGATTTTTAAAAAGTTTTGCAAGTGGTATAGTACCTTTTTGTACATATTTTGAAGTCATGATATTTGGTTTAATATCTGCAATTTTCATTTTTTGTGTTGGTGTTGGCTCTGATGCAAAGAGAATATTATCAAAAGTTCTGTTGAGTGTTTTTGATTTAAAGTTTTTCATCCACCCCTGTTCTTCAAACTTTACTTCTTGTCCAACTTTAGCATCTCTGAGTGTCATTGCAATCCAATAGGTGTTTTTGCCTTCATTAACTTTCATATATGTATAGCCACCGCTACTCATAGTCTCAACAATTTTTGCAGTATGCTCTGTGTTTGCCAAGAGTCCTAGGTTTAGCAGTAGTAGAAAAATGATAGCTTTCATTTTGATCCTTTTTTTGTTTTTTTCAATTGTATACATATTTAGTTAATCACTTCTTAACAACAAAATTCCTCTTTATCCACCACCAACAAAATCTAAAAGTTCAAGTTTGTCACCATCTTTTAAGTGATAACTATTCCAATTATTTTGTTTGACAATATTCATATTGACCGCAGCAGCCATTACTTTTCCTATAAGACTTAAATCTTCTAAAACTTTTTGAATACTCATCTCTTGTGGGTACTGTTTTTCTTGACCATTTACGATAATTTTCATTTTTTCTCTTTTTTACTGGTATTATATCTCGGATTGTTGAACATTGTGTAATGTTTTGATATACTAATGAAAAATAATAAATATATAAGTAGTGACCATGAAAAAATTTGAAACTCTTTTAAAATACTCAAAAAAACTTTCTGTTTTATATGTAGAAGACCATAAAGAATTACGAGAAAGTACCCTAGAAGTTTTGAGTAGCTTTTTTTTGCATGTTGATACAGCAAAAGATGGAGTGGATGCACTCACTATGTATAAAAATTATTTTTTACAAAAAAAGAACTATTACGATATAGTTTTGACAGATATTAAGATGCCAAATATGAATGGTGTTACACTTATTGAACACTTGTATGCATTACATCCAAAACAAAAAGTGATTGTAATATCAGCACACGATGAATCAGAATATTTATTGCCACTGGTAAATTTAGGTATTCAGCAATTTATTCAAAAGCCTATTGAATTCCAGCAACTTTTAGAGGTTTTAGAGAATATTTCAAAAGATATTTTGAATCAAGAGCAAGTTGTGCAATTGGATGATTTTTCTTATTATAATAGAAATAACAAAATATTGACTGTAGAAGAAAAAAATGTGTATTTAACAAAATATGAAATTATTTTTATGGATGTTTTGACACAAGAACAAGGAA
>WFQD01000401.1 GCA_015487265.1 Sulfurimonas sp.
AAGAAAAACCCTTAAAAAAACAACTAAAAGTGAAAAACTCAAAGCCTTTATAAAAAAAGCAAACATACCTCGTGAATTTTTAGCAGCAAATCGTAAAATGATTACTCGCGGTGTGACACTTGGTATTTTTATAGCCTTTATTCCTATGCCTATGCAGATGGCTGCCGTGCTGCTTTTTATGCCTCTCTTTCGGTTTAATGTTCCTATAGCCCTTGCGATGTGCTGGCTCTCAAACCCTATTACCATGCCACCGATGTACTACATAGAGTATGAACTTGGTTCCTTTCTTTTAGGCATCTCTCCCCAACCTGTAGAACTTACTTTAGAGTGGTTTTCTAACAATATGGAAGCTATTTTTATCCCCCTATATTTTGGGACACTTGTTTTTTCTGTTGTCGGCTCTATTAGTTCCTATTTTCTCGTCACTTATTTATGGAAACTTTCCGCTTGTAGAGATAAGAAGAAGCACCCTAAAAACCGATAAAGTAACACATTTTTCAAAATGTAACTTTTTTATAAATCTTTTAACATTTTCTATTGAGAAAAGAGTTACAATATGTGCATGATAACAAAACATGCAACAGAACAAACAGCCATCTTTTTTAGTGTTATAAAGTGGGTATTTTTATCCTCTATTATCGGTGTTCTTATTGGGGTTGTCGTCTCAATCTTTTTAAAGACCATTGAACTTGCAGAACTCCATCAGAGTGATGTCCCTTTTCATTACTATTTTTTACTCCCCATTGTGCTTGTTTTCACTGTTTGGCTTGTTAAAACCTTTGCCCCAAATGCTGAAGGTCATGGAACAGAAAAGGTTATAGAAGCCGTTCATAAAAGAGATGGCAAGATTGACATTGCCGTTATACCTGTGAAACTCTTTGCGACAGTCCTCACACTCTTTGCAGGGGGTTCAGTTGGAAAAGAGGGTCCAGGGGCACAGATTGGTGCGGGAACGGCTTCATTTATCGCTACTTCTTTAAAATTTCGCAAAGGCGATAGAAAAAAACTTGTTATTTGTGGAATCAGTGCAGGATTTGCCTCTGTTTTTGGAACACCCATTGCAGGTGCTATTTTTGGAGTAGAAGTACTCATTATTGGCGTCATTATGTATGATGTCCTCCTTCCCTCTTTTATCGCTGGCTTTGCTGCGTTTACAACCACCCAATTTTTAGGGGTTGAGTACACCTACTTTGATGTGCGTTTTTACCAATCTATTGCTCTTGATATTCCACTTATTTTACAAGTAATTGTCGCTGGGATTTTTTTCGGTGTTGTTTCAGACATACTTGTCACGACACTCTCTGTGAGTTCAAAAAAAATCAAAAGTTTGGCATATAGCCCTTATACAAAAGCCTTTGTTGGTGGTGCTGTTTTAGTCATACTAACTCTTATTTTTGGGGAACGTTTTTTAGGTCTAGGAATGGAAACAATTCAAGATGCCCTCAGCCCTAACAGTGAACTCTCCAATGGCTTACCTTGGTACACCTTTTTACTCAAAACAATTTTTACTTCTATTACTCTTGGAGTTGGTGGAAGCGGAGGCATTATTACCCCCGTTTTTTATGTGGGAGCAACAAGTGGAAACCTCTTTGGGCATATTATAGGGAGTGAGCATATTGCACTTTTTGCTGCACTTGGCTTTGTGAGTGTGCTCTCAGGGGCTGCAAATGCTCCTATCGCAGCAACAATTATGGCAGTGGAGCTTTTTGGTTTAGAAATAGCCCATTATGCAGCACTCAGTGCCGTCATTAGTTTTTTACTCACTGGACATAAAAGTGTATTTAATTCTCAAAAGCTTGGTATGAGTAAATCTGCAGCTCTGAATGTGCACATGGGTGAAGATATAGACAGTACTGATGTGGAACTTGAAGACAAGGAAGCAACACGACTCAAAAGTATGCAAGAGAGACTCCAAAAAAAAGCTGAAGAACTCTATGCAAAGAAAAATGCTCGAAAAAAATAAAAGAATTTATAAATTCTTTGGTAAATTCAATTTTTTAAGGTATACTTATGCCGATGAAAAGATGAGGCTCGAGTTCATCTTTAGTGTGTGATATACAAACTTTGTACGTAAACCCTAAAGACTCTCCAAATTTTAGACTCCACTTCTTGGTTGAAGTGATATTATATACAAGGCTTACTAATGGCAGATTTATTAGACGGTACAGTTAAATGGTTTAACGAAGAAAAAGGTTATGGTTTCATAGCACAAGATAATGGCGAAAAAGATGTATTTGTACACTTTCGTCAAGTGAACAATCCAGGACACGGTCGTGTTTCTTTAGCAGAAGGTCAAAAAGTAACTTTCACAGTAGGTGAAGGTCAAAAAGGTCCTCAAGCAGAGAACGTAACACCACTTTAGTCCTCTCTTAAACCCCTTTTTTTGGGGTTTAAACTCAAATCCCCCTATTTTTACCACTCCCTCCTCAAAGTTATTTTAATCCAATAGAGTATAATTCTACTAAAAATGGATAATTATGTGTATTTGTGGAAATAAAAAAGATTTTAACAACTGTTGTGGTGCAATCATAAATGGCGAAAGAAAACCTGAGAGTGCAGAAGAGTTAATGCGTAGTCGCTATAGTGCTTATACTCTTGCAGATGGACGATACTTAGTCTTGAGCAGTGTTAAAGAAAACCGCTATGAAGATGATGCCGAGCTTATCGAAGAATTTTCAAAATCGGTAGAGTGGCTCAAACTTGACATCCTTTCAAGCGAACAAAACAGTGTGGAGTTTAAGGCTTATTATAGAGACAATGAGAGTATAAAACTCCTCCATGAAAAAAGTCACTTTATTATAGAAGATGGCATTTGGCGATACAAAGATGGGGAACTTTACAACACGAAAGTCCAAAGAAATGAGCCTTGTCCTTGTGGAAGTGGAAAAAAATATAAAAAATGTTGTGCACACTAAAGGGTTTTTACAAACAAAAAACTTTTTTTCACAAAGCCATCTTTTTCATAAAACCGATGGGCATCTTCTCGCATGAAACCTGAAGAGAGTACTATGTTTTCGCACATTCCCATTTTGGCATAATCTTTTAGGTATTCTAACATCATCACTCCATAGCCCTGCCCTCGAAAATTTACATCTGTTACAAGGTCAAAAACATAGAGGTGGCGTTTATGGTACAGGTTTGTTTGCACAGCAACACCTGCATAGGTAATGAGCGTTGCTTTCTCAAAAATCCCTATCATTTTATACTCCATATGCCGCATATCATAAATAAGGTCTTCAAACTCTTTATAACTCAATGTATTTCTGAGTTGCACAAGCACTTCATACGCAGTCTCTAACTCTTTTAAATCTAATTCTCTAATTTGCATATAAAAGTTTACAATAAATTAGATACAATTATCATAAGAGGAGTTCATGATGCAAAATAAAAATTATTATAATGTCATTGTAGTTGGTGGAGGGATTTCTGGGTCTGCTCTTGTATTTACACTCGCAAAATATACAAACATTAAAAATATTGCACTATTTGAAAAGTATGACACCATAGCTTCACTCAATTCCAATGCAAAAGGGAACTCCCAAACCCTGCATTGTGGAGATATTGAGACAAATTACACCTTAGAAAAAGCCATCAAAACGAATAAAACAGCCACTATGGTTGAAAACTATGGTAAGCTGTATGGGTATGAGAACAAATATATGTTCAAAATTCCAAAGATGGCACTTGGGGTTGGCAAAGAAGAAGTCAAGTTTATCAAAAAAAGGTACAAAAAATTTAAAAAAGCTTTTCCATACATGGAGTACTGGGACAAAGAAAAACTCGCACAAATAGAGCCAGCACTTCTTAAAGGAAGAGATAAGAATGAAGAGATCGCAGCCATGGGAACTACAAAACGCTGGAGTGCCATCGACTTTGGAGAAATTGCCAAAAGTTTTGTCAAAAATGCACAAAAAGAGAATGATAATCTTGATATTTATCTTGGCAAAGAAGTTGAACATATAAAAAAACTCGGCGATAAATTTGAACTCATGGTAGCGGGTGAGCACTACTATGCAGATTATGTTGTGGTCAATGCAGGGGCACATTCGCTACTTTTAGCCCATCAAATGGGGCATGGAGAGGACTACTCTTGTCTTCCAGTTGGAGGGAGCTTTTACTACTCGAAGATAGATTCACTCAAATCAAAAGTCTATACGATCCAAAATCCAAAGCTCCCATTCGCTGCCATTCATGGCGACCCAGACATCGTCCATAGCAATACCATCCGTTTTGGACCAACAGCCATCGTCTTACCAAATCTTGAACGCTACCATGGCTCACACTTTTTAGATTTTTTAGAAACACTTGCCCCTTCAAAAGAGGTCATGGAAGTCTTTTATGATTTGATGCATGATGATGACATCAGGGAATATGCGATTAAAAACTTTTTATACGAAGTCCCAGGTATTCGAGGCAAACTCTTTGCTAAAGAGGTACAAAAGATAGTCCCATCTATAGGTGAAGATGACATAGAGTTTGCCGAAGGCATCGGAGGACTCCGCCCACAAGTAATAGACAAAAAAGCAAAAAAACTCTTTTTAGGGGAAGCGAAAATCGCAACAGGAGAAGGCATCGTCTTTAACATGACCCCCTCCCCCGGAGCAACAAGCTGTCTTGGAAATGCCTATAAAGATACGCAACTCATTTGTGAATTTCTCGGAGAAAAATTTAAAAAGAAAAAATTTAATCGTGAGTTGGTTGAGCCAAAAGAGTACCTAAATAAGGAGACATCATGAAACCTACAGTAACAATGACCGACAATAGAACAGGAAAAACATACGAATTTGAAATAAAAGAGGCGACTCGTGGGCCAAGTGTGGTGGATATTTCTAGCTTTTATGCACAAACGGGAATGTTTACTTTTGACAATGGCTACACTTCAACAGCAAGCTGTAAATCAACAATCACCTTTATAGATGGGGCAAAAGGGGAGTTGTGTTACAGAGGAGAAACCATAGAAAATTTAGCCAATAATCACTCCTATCTTGAGACCTGTTATCTACTTTTAAATGAAAAACTCCCAACAAAAGAGGAAGCCTATGCCTTTGATTTGGAACTGCGTCATCGCTCTTTTTTACATAATGAATTGACACATCTTTTTGATGCTTTTCCAACGGGAGCACACCCTATGGCGACCCTTTCTGCTGCTTCGGCATCACTTTCAACATTTTTTTACAACCACTTAAATCCACAAACAGATGCCGAGTACCAAGAGATGGCACGCCGTATTGTTGCAAAAATGCCGACGATTGCTGCGTTTGCTTATAGACACTCTATTGGGGCTGCGTTTATTCAGCCTGATATTAACAAAAGTTTTACAGAAAACTTTTTGTATATGCTTCGCGCCTATCCACATGAGCGTATGCATATAGATGTCGAGGGAGAACGAGTAATTCGTCCTATTGAAATTGAAGCACTTGACACTATTTTTACCCTCCATGCAGACCATGAACAAAATGCATCGACTAGTACTGTTCGAGGTGTGGCTTCAACTGGAGCACACCCTTATGTCGCCATTAGTGCGGGGATCTCTGCTCTTTGGGGACGTGCGCATGGTGGAGCAAATGAATCTGTCATCAAACAACTTGAGATGATAGGAAGTGTTGATAGAGTCGATGAATTTATAGCACGAGCCAAAGACCCTGATGATGAGTTTAGACTCATGGGTTTTGGACACCGCGTTTACAAAAATTTTGACCCAAGAGCTAAAATACTCAAAGGCTTGCAAGACAAGCTTAAAGATGAACTCAACTTAGATTCAAACCTCATGCAAATTGCCAATAAAATAGAACAAATTGCACTGAGTGATGAGTACTTCATCAAACGCAAGTTATACCCAAATATAGACTTTTATTCGGGGGTTATTTTAACAGCACTCAAGATTCCAAAATCTATGTTTACCCCTGTTTTTGTGATTGGAAGGACAGTTGGATGGATTAGCCAATGGATAGAGTTTAAAAAAGATACAAGCACAAAAATTGCCCGTCCTCGACAACTCTATCTTGGAAAATAATTAAGTTTTAAACAACTCTTAGCTATAATCGCGAAAAATTATAGAAAAAGAGTTTCATATGGTAACAGTTCAAAACCTCACAATGCGCTATGGAAATAGAGTTTTATTTCAAGACATCAACCTTAAGTTAGACCGTCACAAAAGATACGGTCTCATAGGGGCAAATGGAGCAGGGAAAACCACTTTTTTAAAAATTCTCTCTGGAGAGATTAATGAGTATGAGGGTGAAGTCATCATTCCTAAAGCAAATAAAGTGGGTGTTCTTGGGCAAAATCAATTTGCATTTGAAGATTTTACTATTATGGATGCTGTACTGTATGGGAACAAACGTTTATATGATGCTATCAAAGAAAAAGAAGAGTTGTATGTCACCGGCGACTTTGAAGATGATGCAACAAACAACCGTTTAGCAGATTTAGAAGTAATTTGTGTAGAAGAAGACCCTACATATGAGTACGATGTAAACATAGGAAAAATTCTTGCAAATGTAGGAATTCCTGTTGAAAATCATAATGACTTAATGTCTACTCTTGATAGTGCTGATAAATTTAAAGTGCTTTTAGCACAAGTTCTTTTTCCTAAACCTGATGTTCTCTTCCTCGATGAGCCTACCAATAACCAAGATATAGAAACAATTAGCTGGTTAGAAAATGAGCTCCAACGCCATGAGGGAACAATGGTTGTTATCTCTCACGATAGACACTTTTTAAATGCAGTTGTCACAAACATTCTTGATGTTGATTACCAAAAAATCCGTGAGTTTACCGGCAACTATGATGACTGGTACCTTGCGGCAAATGTCATGGCAAAACAGCTTGAACTTGACAATGCGAAAAAACAAAAAGAAAAAGAACAACTTGAAGCCTTTGTGCGCCGTTTCTCTGCGAATGCTTCTAAAGCAAAACAAGCAACATCGCGTCAAAAACAACTGGACAAACTCCAAATCGAAGATATTAAGCCATCTTCTCGCCGTGACCCTTCCATCGTTTTTAAAGCAAAACGCACCATGGGTGATGAAGCACTCCAACTTGAGAATATTTCCCACTCTTATGGTGAAAACCATGTGCTCAACAACATTTCACTCAAGTTTGAACCTGATGAGAAAGTGGCCCTCATCGGGGGAAATGGTGTTGGAAAATCAACACTCATTAAAATTATAATGGAAGAGATAAAACCAAGTGCTGGAACTGTGACTTGGGGTGCAACTATTGAGCCTTCTTACTTTCCTCAAGATACTGCAGATATTATTGAAGGCGAAGGAACACTCTATGACTGGCTCCGTGCCTTTGACCCAAAACGCGACATAGCGGAGATACGCAACTGTCTTGGACGTATGCTCTTTAATGGGGAACAACAAGAAAAATCTGTTGTAAGTATTTCTGGTGGGGAAAAACATAGAATGATGCTCTCTAAAATGATGCTTGAGAATGGAAACTTTTTAGTGCTTGATGAACCATCAAATCACCTTGACCTTGAAGCCATTGTCGCCCTTGGTGAAGCACTTCATGAGTTTAAGGGCAATGTTATCTGTGTTTCTCATGACCGTGAGTTACTCGATGCATTTGCAACAAGAGTTATAGAAGTCCAAGAAGATGGCACCGTTGTAGACTTTAAAGGCTCTTATGAAGAGTTCGCTGAAGCTCGAGCCAATGCAAAAATATAAAAATCATTTAGGCTTAGGCATCGCAGGTAACTTTGCCCTGCATCTTGCCCAAGCTGGAGAGCTTGAAGATTTTAAAGACATTATCACCGCAGAAGAGGCTGCCCCAAAGGGAATGTTTCCTTTTTACCTCCCAAATAACCCAAATACAACAGCAAAACCTCTACTAAAGACCTATCCACTCTCACACGATACTATTCAACTGCCAAAAGAGAAAGTGAATGTGCAAGCAGAACCTGAAGTGGGTCTGCTTTGTAAACTAGCGTATGCAGATGGTAAAATTAAAACAATAACTCCTACACATTTTGGAGCCTATAATGACTGCTCTATTCGTGTCGCTGGCGCAAGTAAAATTAGTGATAAAAAAAACTGGGGTGTCGCATCAAAAGGTTTCAGCCCGACACTTTTTGCCATTGACACCTTTCGTACTGCTGGAGTAATGGATGCTTTTAGTATTTGTAGTTTTCTTCGACGAGACAATCAACTCACACCCTATGGCGAGAATGTTGCACTCAGTGGTTACAGCTACTTTTATGAAAAACTCACAGAATGGATGGTACAACAAATCAACACACAACAAGATTTTGGTCCCCTAGAACCACTCAGTGAGTATATAAAAGCTTGTAGTTACCCTCAAGAAGCCATTATTAGTATAGGGGCAACCCGTTACACTCCTTATGGAGAATCTACTTTTTTACAAGCGGATGATGAAGTCATAATTGTTCTCTACAACCACAAAAAAGCAAATATAGAGGATGTTCTTGCCTCTATAGAAAATCAGACTTACGACGAAAAAACCATGAGTGTTTTAGCACAAAAAGTGATTGCATGAGCAGAGGAAAAAAACTCGATATTTTCATAGGTGCAGACATAGATGATGGCTGGAGTGAAGTTCAATCAACTCGAAAAACAAACATTGCTTCTGAAATCATCACACCAGAGAAACATTTTTTACATTTTGCAAAAGAAAAACGCAGAGGCAAGACAGTTACCCTTGTCGGGGAATTTCAAATCTCTCAAGAAGATGCAAATGCAACACTCAAAATGCTGAAAAAAAAGCTAGGATGCGGTGGGAAATATCAAGATGGATGGATGGAGTTTCAGGGTGAACTCAAAGAAAAAATCCGTCCTCTTTTAGTTGCAGCTGGATTTCGATTGAAGCAGGGGCATTAAGCACTCATTCCCTCATACTTTGTATCATTGCTTCGCATCACATTAGAAGTAATACTATACCCATCTCTCCCACCATCTTTCGTTTTATACAGCATCTCATCAGAGCGAGAAATCAAGATTTCATTTTCTAAAGCCTCATCTGCTACACAACAAACAACACCTATAGAGATAGTCACAAACTGATTCACTTTTGAGCCACTGTGTGGTATCTCTTTAGCTCGTAGTGTATCACAGATTTCACGTGCGAGTCTTGCACTATTTGTTTCATCTGTTTTCGTCAGTAAAACTCCAAACTCCTCTCCACCAAGTCTAAAAACATAATCATTTGGGCGTTTCACTGTACTTTGTAAGACCTCAGCCACCACTTTTAAGGTTTCATCCCCTGCGATATGTCCATACGTGTCATTGTACTGTTTAAAAAAATCTATATCGAGCATCATGAAGGTAATGTAACTCTTATCGCGTTTAGCTTGACGGAGTTCTCTCTCATAAATATGGTTAAAATATCGACGGTTATACAAATTTGTAAGCGGATCAACATAGGAAACATGTTCAAGTTTTTTATTCGCTTTTTTCAGTTTTTTTGTTATATTTTCTAAGCGGGTATGGTCCTCTTGGATGGTTGAAAAAACATAATAGGAACTTCCAAGAAGTGCTAAGATAATAATAGTGAGTGCATAGCCCAAACTAGAGAGTGTCTTATCATACTCTTTGAGAAAGGCTCTGCGTTCATATTTGGCAACACTCATCTCATAATGTGTCAATTTCTCTATAACTGTTGTTATATGAAAAAGCTTTTTTTCTAAGGTATTAATGGAAATTTTACTTACATCTTTTCCTGCAAGTGTGTATGCTAAGATTTTTCGAAAATATTGATTTGTTTTTTCAATTTCGACACTCGTATAATCTACATAGCCTTTCTCATCATCGCGTTTATAGTGAGAACGGTAACTTTGCCATTTTCTTTGAATACGGAAAAGTGCATTTTCTATCTCTGAAGCACTCTCACTCAAACTCAGTTCAAGTCGCTGTGATTTATAGATGGTTTTTGACAAATCCATATTATAGGTATGTAAAATGTCATTGAGTTCTGTTACAGGAATGAGTGAACCAAAGTAAACGCTATCAATACTTTTTTTCATGTTTTTCACATACAAAGAACCAATCACACCAATACTCACAAGCCCCAAAGTAATAACTGCTAACAATAGTAAAAGTCTACTTCGTAGTTTTAATGCTTCAATAAACTTCATAAATCTCCTAATCTTCTCTTTATAAGCATATCCTATACCAATTCAAGGTAAAATTCGACCAAACGAATACAAGAGGACTTTATGCAAGCAAAAGCAATTAATACAGACAAGTACTTAGACCCAATAGCCTTAAAAAATCACTTAAAAAATGTAGAATACATCATCTTAGCAACTCCAGCACCTGAGGTTTTTAAAGAGACACCGATTCAGTTTACAATCTTTTTAAATACCAGCGATGACCTACCAGAAGATGTTCAAAAAGCGATATTAGAGAAGTTTTTAAAAGAAAACCATATTGGGCAACCCAAAGAACTCATGAGCCAACGTATGCCTGTTGGCTTTGCTTTGAGTCCTGCACAAGATACTCCTATGCCACTGCTCTTAGTTGATCCAAAGGATCAAAAAAGTATTCCTTATGAGGTAATGTTTGTTATGGACTTTTTAGCAGATTCTGATGCCTTTGAACAAGCAAAAGAACATAATCTTACAGGATGGAGTTATTCCTATAGTAGTTAGGCATATTTTTCTATTTCATTAATAGTTTTTGCTATGCCTTGCGAGAGGTTTTCATGCCCCTCATCTGTTACTAAAATATCATCTTCAATACGAATCCCAATCCCTCTATATTTTAGTGGGACATTTGTATCATCTTTCTCTATATAAACTCCCGGCTCTATCGTCATCACCATCCCACTTTGGAGTAAAAGTTCTTTGCCATTTTCATCTTTATAAGGAGCTTGGTCATGCACATCTATCCCCATCCAATGCCCTATACCATGGGGATAATACTTTTTATGTTTTTGTTTTTTCAAAAGCTTTTTCACATCACCTTTAAGTATGCCAAGCTTTACCATGCCTGCACATAAAAGTTCTTCAGATTTTTTTTGTAACTGAGTCCGTTTTATATTTGGCTGAATCATTTTTATAATTGCCAATTCCACCTCAAGCACCATCTCATAGAGTTCTTTTTGTGCTTGGGTAAATTTTCCTGAGGTAGGAATACTGCGTGTAATGTCACTCGCATAGTAGTTATATTCACAGCCAGCATCGATTAAAATCAAATCCCCATGATGCAGCGGCTTATTATTGTCTATATAGTGCAATGTATTGGCATTATTGCCACCCGCAACAATGGAAGTATAGGCATCACTCAAAGCAGCATTCTTTTTAAAAACATACTCTATCTCTGCTTGGAGCTCATACTCGTAGTTGCATTTTTTACTCATGTGCATTGCCCTATGGTGTGCCTCTTTTGTAATGGCAATGGCTTTTCGTATGAGTGCTATTTCTGTTGGGGACTTGTACAAACGCATCTGTTCAATAGGTTTGGCAAGGTTTGCATAACTCAACATATCTTTTGCATAAGCATGGAGTACTTTTGCTTTGTCAGTATAAGAGTTAAAATCATAGTTAATCGAGGTAATGCCTTGCATATACTCTTTTAACTTTGTCTCAAAATCTTCTTGGGCATAGACTTTATCGATGAGAAATCTTTTTTTACTTTGCTTTACACCTAGCCGTTTTCCCGTCCAAAGCTCTTTGAGTTTATCTTTTTTTTGGACAAAAAGTATCGTTTTTGTTTTTCCTTTTTTCTTAAGAAACACTAAGGTAGCATTATCTTCTTTAAAGCCCGTCATATAGTAAAAGTTACTATTTTGACGGAAAACATACTCTGTATCATTAGAACGTATTTGTTGCACAGCACTAAAAAGAACAGAGAGTGAATTATTTTTGAGCTGCTCTGCGAGAGTTTCTCTGCGTTTTTTATACTCTGTTTCGCTTATCATCGGCACTCTCCTTCTAACCAAAGTAACTCTTCTTGTAAAATTTTCCCCAGTGCTGTGTTTAGGGCGACAACACCACCATAAGCATCACTGCTTTTTGTCTCTTCTTTTTGTATAAATTTTCTACTTGCAAGACTTCTTTTTGTTTTCCTATCAACTAGTGTTGCACTTAGCACAATGCGTACATACGATTGAGTATCATTTTTTACAAAATACTGCATAAAATCTTCTAAGTTATTTTCTAAAATCACATCACTTTTCACAACAGATCTTCTCTGTGCCACATGCTTGTAAAGTTTTGCATTTTCAAGGACTTTCATCAGCATTGCATGTATAGCTTTATTGGGTGCTTCACTCCACTTGGACTCCGTAAAAGATGCCACATTATATTGCCCACTCACATAGTGCATTCGATCTAACATCAAACTATTTTGACTCAAAACATTTGCCACTCGAATACTCTTTTGACTGCATTGCGTTTGTGCATTGGTATGCACATGAACACGCGGCTCTATTTTATATGCTTTCACATAAGGTTGTACTTTTGTGCATGCTGTTACAATGAACATACTCACTAATAAAAAAATACCTTGTTTCACTCTTTCTCTCCTGGTGCTTTTTTAATACTCTCTTGTTTAAAAAACATATCAGATGGACTCTGTTCATATTGGTCTAACACATCATCGAGTTTTATCATTAAATTCTGCATATCTAAAAATGTTTGATTCATATTTGGAAGAACCTCTCCACTAATCGCTTTAAGATTAAATTCACCACTTGCTACAGCTCTTTTAATCTCTGTCATAGATGCTGTTATACCTACATAACTCTTCATAATCGAATCAAATGAACCTGCAATATTATGCTCCCAATCTACACTACTTGCTATAAATCCATCAATATTTGGAATCAATTTATCTACTTTATATGTTAAAGAGTCTAACTGTGCTGATGACTTTTGTAAATGCACAATCGTTTTTTCATCTAAAAGTCTGTTCAATTTTTGCGTAAGCATCGCTGTATTTTGTAAAAGTTGTGCAACTTGCTTCTGATTTTCATCGTTGAGTAATTTTTGTGTCCCTTGGAGTGTTTTTGATAAACCAACAGAGAGTCCCCCTAAGGACTCTTCCACATTTGCAAAAAATGAAGGGGTTGTTTTAATGGTTGGGCAGGTCTCACCTGCTTTTTTTCTCAAAGGAGGTGAAGAGTTTTTCCCTAATGTAAGATTGATATAGGTTAAACCTGTAATTCCCTGTGCAGTTAAACGAGCAACGGTTGCTTCTTTAATAGGTGTTGATTCCAAAATGGTCACTTGGACTTCTACCTGCTCAGTATTGGCTGGGTTGATGCGAAGATGGGTCACTTTTCCTACTTTAATCCCTCTATATTTGACAGGTGCATCAATATTTAAACCCAAAACAGACTCATTAAAATAGATGTTGTACACCTGTGTTTTCGCCTCATCTGAAGGACGTACCATCCAGTAAGAGAGACTCAAAATTGCAACAATTCCAGCTAAAACAAAACTCCCAACAAGGGTATAATTTACACGATTATTCATAACTTCTCTTTAAAAAATGTCTGTACAAAAGGGCTCTCACTCTTGGAGAGATTTTGCAAAGTATCTTCGTAAACGATTTTTTTATTATCTATTATAGCCATTTTATCTAAAGTATCATAGATTGATTGTAAATCATGCGAAACCATTACGATTGTTAAGCCGAGTGTTTCACGAAGTTTCAAAATGAGACTGTCAAACTCTCTTGCTGAAATCGGGTCGAGTCCGCTTGTTGGTTCATCTAAAAAAAGCAGTTCAGGGTCCATGGCCAAAGCACGTGCCAAAGCTGCTTTTTTCTTCATTCCCCCACTAATTTGAGAAGGGTACAAATGTGCATCGAGTTGCTTGAGTCCTACTAAATGTATCTTCAAAGCAACAATTTCATCTATCATTTTTTGATCTAAGTTTGTATATTCTCTCAATGGGAGGGCAATATTTTCTTTAATCGTTAAAGAGGAAAAAAGTGCTCCAGATTGGAACAAAACACCCCATTTTTGCCTTAAAGTTTGGGCATCATTATAGGAAATATTATTTAAATCATAGCCCAAAATATTTATAGATCCTCCAGCATACTCTTGGAGCAAAACCATCTCACGAAGCAGTGTTGTTTTACCGCAACCACTTGGACCTAAAAGACCATAAATCTCACCCCTGTGAATACTCAAATTTAATCCATCATGAATTATTTTTGAGCCAAACTCTGTTCGTACACCCTGCACCTCTATAATCTTCATTACATTCCCAACTTTGTAAAAGCTATAGAAAAAACAGCATCACACACTATCACTGCAAAAATGGACATGACCACACTCTTTGTTGTGTTTACTCCTATACTTTGTGTATTATCTTTGACTTGAAATCCCCGAAAAATTCCAATCGAAGCAATCAAAAATGCAAAAAAAGGTCCTTTTACTATCCCAATATAAAAATGCTTCACCGCCACAACTTCATTAAAGCGTTCTAAAAAAAGATGACTCGAAATGCCTAAATCGAAAGACGCTACAAGAATACCGCCAAAAATACCCATAACATCTGCAAGAAAAATCAAAATAGGCAAGGCAATCATTAAAGCAATAATCCGAGGCATCACTAAAAAAGCATAAGGATCAAAACCCATCGTCTCCATCGCATCAAGTTCTTGTGTGATTTTCATTGCCCCGATTTGTGCACTAAACGCAGAGCCACTCCGTCCTGCAATGACAATAGCTGTAATAAGTGGTGCTAACTCTCTTAAAATAGAAATACCAAGCATATCTACTATAAAAATATTGGCTCCATACAACTTGAGTTGGTAGGCTGACTGGTAAGCAACGACCACCCCAATAAGAAAACTTGTCAGTGCTATGATCCATAAGGCTTTGATAGCACTTTCGTTGATTTCAAAAGCAATCTCTTTGTAGCGTATATGCTGTAAGTGTGTCAAATAATCAAGACTTGCAAAAAAGAGTTTCCCAAAAAAGGCCATAAAAAGTTTTACATCAAAAAGAAATTCGACTACTCTTTTGCCAATAGCAAAAAGAAAACTTTTTCTTCTCTCTTTGTATTTTACAGGGTTTTGTGTGGGTTGGGTTTTCACTAAGGAAAGATTTTCTTGTATCTTTTGATTTTCACTCAAAAGTGTAAAATCATCTACTTTTTTTTGAAGACTTTGTATAAAAAGAGCAGCTGCAGTATCAAAACTTGTAACATTTTCTAAATCGAGAAGCAAAGATTTTTTCTGCCAATGTAAGGAGTCCACTTGTGCCGAATATTTTGCAATATGGTGGAGAGTAAAGGCTCCAAAAAAGTGTAATGCTATCTTTTCTGGAGTCTGTTTTACTATAAGTTGAGAATTTTGCATAAAGAAAAAATTAAAAATCTCTCTCTAGTAATTTGTTCACTTTTAATATAGTGATGATTTTATCGGACTGTTGTCCGACACCATCTATCATGCTGTCATCTCCGTTCATCGTATCAGGTGCGGCACCAATGTTCTCTTTTTTAATACGAATTGCCATTGTCAATCTATCGATCACAAAACCAGCGACATCATCTCCATGACGCATAACTATAAAACGTGTCTCATCCGATTGTTTTTTTGCTTGCAGTCCAAATTTTGTTCGTAAATCTATCAGTGGAATTACCGCCCCACGGAGATTAAAAACACCTAAAACATAAGGAGGCACTTGCGGTACACGTGTCCACGAAAAAGGTTTTATAATCTCTTGAATTGCTAAAATAGGCACCGCATACTCCTCTTCACCAATCATAAATCCAACGAGTTGAACAATATCATCCGATTGATCGAGTCCAGTATCTGCTTGTTGTGCACCTTGTTTGTCAATAATTTGCTTTAATTTATCACTCATTATAAGAACTCCGATTTAAAATTAACATTTCTTTGCACGACACTCGCTAAATAGTCTGCTGAATATGGTTTGGTAATATACTCAACCATTCCTGACTCAACCCCGCGCATACGGTCTGATTTTCCTGTACGTGATGTCACCGCAATCAATGGCAAGTTTTTATATTTGTTGTATTTTTTAATCTCACCTGCTAAGGTATAGCCATCCATACGTGGCATCTCTATATCAATCAGCATTGCATCAAAATTATAATCACCTGATTTTAAGATGTTGAGTGCTTCTTGTCCATCGGATGCCTCCACAAGAGTCATTCCCATAGAATCTAAGGCTTTTTTCATAATGGTTCTGTCGGTTTTTGAATCATCAACAATCATCACAGTATAGTCACTTGCTTTTGTTTTTTCATTCGATACACTCGCACCTGCACTACTCTCTATACTTGCCGTTGCTTTCACACTTTTTGCCATCTGCATAAGTGCAACAACATCAACAATAAGCGTTACCCCTCCGTCACCACGAATGGTAGCCCCTGCGATACCTTCTATACCTTTGAGGTAATCTCCAAGCGATTTAATAACAATCTCTTCTTGTCCAACCAAGGTATCTACAATGAGACCAAGTTTACTTGTACCAAGTCCAAGGACAACAACATAAGCATGTTCACTACTATCTAAAATGCGTTCAACTTCAAAAATATCACCAATATGCACTAAAGATAAAACTTCATCACGTAAACGCATGACACTTTTGCCTTCAACAGTATAAATCTCATCTGTTGAAATTCGAACAGTCTCTAAAACAGAAGCGAGTGGAATTGCATAATACTCCTCTTGCACACCAACAAGCAGTGCTTGAATAATCGCAAGAGTTAATGGGATTTTTAACTTAATAGAGGTACCGACTCCCACATTACTTTCTATATCAATCATCCCATTAAGTTTTTCAATGTTCGTTTTCACAACATCCATACCCACACCACGACCACTCACACTTGTCACAGCAGCAGCAGTAGAAAAACCAGGTTTGAAAATAAGCCCGTATGCCTCTTTGTCACTCATATTGTCCGCTTCTTTTTCGGTAATAATACCTTTTTCAAGCGATTTACTTTTGAGCATATTTGGATCAAGTCCTTTTCCATCATCATCTATTTGAATGACAATTTGGTTCCCTTCATTATATGCTTTTAAATCAATTGTTCCTTTGGCATCTTTTCCATTGGCTGTACGAATAGCAGGAGTCTCCACACCATGATCGCAAGAGTTACGAATAATATGCACAAGCGGATCGCCGATTTCTTCCACAATAGACTTATCAAGTTCTGTCTCTTCTCCTGAGATAACAAGTTCTATATCTTTGTTAAGTTCACGCGATAAATCGCGAATCATACGAGGAAACTTATTAAACACTTTCCCTATAGGTAACATACGTGTTTTCATCACAGCGATTTGCAGATCTGTTGTGACAAGCGAGACAATAGAAACAACTTGGTTCAGCTCTTCTAAAAACTCTTCTCCCTCATAACGTTCTTCCACATCATCATTGATTTTAATAAGTCTGTTTTTGGCAAGAACAAGTTCTCCTATAAG
>WFQD01000402.1 GCA_015487265.1 Sulfurimonas sp.
CCCTTTCCGGCAACGCGATTTTTAAGTTTACTTATTGTACTGCTCGAAACACCTAGTTTAGCAGATAGTTCCACCTGGGTAGTATTATTATTTTCCATATAATCCTCAATTTGTTTCAGTAGTATTTCAGCCCTTGTTTCAGTAGTTTCAGATATTTCGGAATAACTAGAATTTACTATTTCGAGCTTTTGAAATTCTTGAAATGCCAGCATTCGTAATGCTTGTATTTGAGTCAACAGTACAATGATCAGTGATACACCTTGGAGCAGCATGATAAAAATATTTTCAGATGCACTTTTTAATTTTGAACCATTAATAAGTAAATCTTTTTGTGTGTTGATCGCGTCCCTAAAATGAGCAGTGTTCTTTTTTATAGTTCCGGCCCAATCTGTTTTAAGATATCTGTTTTGTAATTTTTCACTATGTTTTATCTCTAAATTATTTAATCTGCTGATCTTAGTATTTACACTAACTAACCTTATCTCATTCATCAGGGGCTTGCTAAGTTCCATCAATGGTACTAGAATAACAATACAGCTTGCAAAAAAGGCAAGTACAATTTTTTTATTTAGCCATAGCCATAATGCAGCTCCCTCAATTGTAATACTCCACATATAACCAATAACTTCATTTGTCTGTTCTATCCAAAATGGTATTGAGTGAGCTTGGAGTAAAACCGTACATATTATCACTATTAATATTGCTAGATATTTTTGCATTTTATTTCCTTTTATTTTTTTTAATATTGTTTTGTCTTAAGACTGCTATGTAGGAACCTCTGGATATCTTACTAGCAGCGCATTCCAGTACTTTAGAGGTAAAGTGCTTCGTGCCTCAGCCTCAAGTACTATTACCCTTATAGAGCTAATGACACCATCAACTTTTTGAACTAAAATCTTGATTATTTTTGAGTATCTTTTTACTGTTCTAGGGGAGATTTCAGCTTGTTTAGCGATGTTTGCATAGGTTAATTTAGTTTTATGACGCAATAGTAATTCGTAAGCTACTTTAATCTTAGCAGCTGTCTTTATACGTTTTATATCTTTTGTCCGTGTTGCAGATTTGCTTTGTCGCCTTGAGACTTCTTTTACATAGTTAGCTTGAGATAGGTTAACTATTTTCTTAAACCTCATAGCTCCAGTTCTGTACTTACGAGCTGCTTTAAAATTATTCTTATTTTCTTCACAAAATGCTAGAACTGATTTAATGATAGCTTTTGGTTTTATAGGCTCATCAAACTGTTCGTTTAGAAGTTCTGCTCGTTTTTGCAGTTTTTCTTCTAAATCTCTATGCTTTGCTACTTTATATCCATATAGCCTTAGCTGGTTGAATAGATCAATATGTCTACTTCCAGTACTCTCATACTCTGCTAGCTCAGTATAATGAGGGACTTTATACTTCTCTTCTCTTATAATGAAGTATTTAAAATCTTCTAGATCGTATGCAAGATCATTATATGTAATTCTATATAGTTCACTATTTAAAAAGTTTTTTGTTTGATGGTTTTGATATGCTTTATCTGCACCTATAAGTAGCTTTATACTGTCAACTATGGTTTTGTAATACTTAACAGCTTTTCGATTTCTTTTGGATACAGGAATATTAAGTAGCCATACCAGGTGAGCTTTGTCATTATCTTTATTGAGTGTTTGTATTGATGGTGTTGGAAGACCTACTGCATTCCACTCTGTAAGGAGATCTTCATCATCAATATCCATGATGATGGCATTGAAGTGTGTATCGGTGTTTAGTTGAACTTGTTTGTATTTAGTAGCATTCTTTTTGAGGTATTTAACTGGTAGGATATTCATATATCCGTAGTTGTGGAAGAGTCTTATCTTGTTGAAGCGGTTAAGTGTTTTTTTGAGTTCATTTTGTTGTTGAAAGTTCTGCATTCCCATTTAGCAATTTATTTAAGAGTAAAAAGCTAAAGAGAGCCAAAACTAAAGCTTTTTAAATCACTCTGTGCAAGGACTCATATGAGCCCTTAACAAGCAAGTTTTGGCTCCCTGCACACAATAATTTCGTATGCAGCAATTGTAATATTTTTGAAGTTTTTTTGCCTGAGTAGTTTTAGTGTTTCTTTCTTTAGTATTTTATTTCATAATTTTTCATATTGTTTCAAATATAAGTATAATTTGATTAGCATAGAGGTTTATACTTAAATTTTAAACTTAATCTTAAAAAGAATTTAATATTAAGTTTGAATGGTTGTAGTTAAAATGTAGTAAAAAAGTGATTTTTGAGTTTTCTTAAAGTGAGAGTTAAATCTCTTGAAGTCCCGTAATTATGGGATGGTGCGGATGAGAGGACTTGAACCTCCACGCCTTGCGGCACCAGATCCTAAGTCTGGCGTGTATACCAATTTCACCACATCCGCATGTGATACTTTAACATTGTTAAAATAGAAGTGTAATTCTAGCGA
>WFQD01000403.1 GCA_015487265.1 Sulfurimonas sp.
TAGGTTTTATATTTACTCTTTCTTGTCCGGCCACTGATCTGGCGGGAGATTTTGGAGAAGAACTTTTGGATGTCTGTACATAGGTATACTCCTGGGTATTCCCATTGTCTATTACCCTAAATATCCTGTCTCTCTCTGGATTTCTGATCCCCCCTTCAATAGCCACTGTTGGGATTATAAAAGAAAATGCAAAAACAGCTGCTACCATCCCTGTAAATATTTTACCAAACCACCCTTTTTTCATAATATATCCAAGGTCTTAATTTACTATTATCTTGATATAAAACCGCCTATCTGTCAAGTACCTGACCTGCTGATAAGCTGGTGATATAGGATACCATACTTTGCAACTCATCTGCAGAATACTCAAAATAATAGTCTATGCTTTCCTTAAAATCCATCTGTGCAACTGAAATTTGGGGATTTTTAACCAAGCCAAGAACATAGCTTAAAGGGTACTTTCCTTCCTCTCTTGTAATACCCTCTTCATTTCCTAAAAATATAAAGGGGATAGAAGTAAAAAACACTCTCAAATCAAGATTGGCGCCAACTACAGCATAGGCTCTTTTTATCCATACCCACTTTCCTTTTTCAAGAAAATTGTTGTGCAATATCTTATCTGTTATTTCTTTTGTATTAGCTTTCCCCTCGCCTTGGGCTGTAAAATCGATCCCATCATCAATACCTATGACACAATCTATATCAAAATTATCTTTTACAATATTCCAGTAAAACTCAGCTTTTTGTTTGGCTCTATCTTTTACCCCTCCAGTCTCCTCAACTTCATCATCTATGTTTAAATCAGATAAACTATGAAAGACAAAATCATAATTACACTTTTTAATAAGATGTCTGACTATTCCATATTTGTCTTTATTGTGTGTAGCTATTAATATTTTCATAAAAACCTATGACATGATATCACTTGATCCAATTACATTCTTAACCTTTTCAAGAACAATATTAACATCTTCCTCATCTACCACAAAACCTGAAGCCGAAGGATGTCCGCCTCCTGCAAATTCACGAGCTATCTTACTGGTATCAACAAAATCATTTACAGCTCTAAAAGAAGCAAATATCTTCTTTTTGAAATAATCATAAAACAAAGAAAAGCCCCACTTAGAATCAGATATTGATGCCAGATAATTATTGGTAAAATAATAAAAAGACTCAACTACAGCGTCATACTTTTCCTCTTTATTTTGAGAATCTCCTCCTATATATCCATCTACAAAATCCTTGGAAATATAAGTATAGTTAAACTTGGCACCCTTGACGTGGATAACCTGAAAGTTTTTGAACAACTCTGATAAAACTACTGTCCACTCTGTGGTAATATTAAACATATTAGAATACAATTCCTGAATCACAGAACCTTTATCTAAAAGCTTTGGCAAAATTTTAAAAGTCTGGTGGTAATCATAAGTATGATACATAAACCTGTTAGTATCAGATAATATGCCATACAAAATCAAATCCGAAATATTTTTACTAAAATCATTACTCTTGATGAAAAAGTCAAAAATAATCTCTGAAGTAGATGATGCATTTTTTATTATCTCAATATCTGACCAGCTGGAGTCATTCATTTGATGGTGATCTATTACAACAGATACAATATTGTACTTTTTTAAATAATCATAAACTGCTTGACTGTCCTGATATGTGCACTTAGATATATCACTTACATCTACAAATACAACCACTTCTGGATTAAACTTCTCAATACTTGTGAGAAGGTTATCTTTATGTATTTGTATATCCTGCTTCTCTGTCAAAAACAAACACTTGTCAGGAACACCATCTTCAAGTAAAGGAAAAACCTCCTTTTTGTACTTTTGTTTAAGTAATATTGATAAAGCCATTACACTCATCACTGCATCAGGATCAGGGTTTATATGGGATGTAACTAAAAATTTTTTAGCAGTGTTAAGTATATTTTCCAACTCCATATATCCAGATTAATTCTATAGTTATTTCTATGATAATATCACAATTTAAATACAATTTCTATCACATATCCGCTCCCCTCCTCATATCATATCTGTGGATAAATAGCTTGCAAAATTTTATACATTTATGTTAATTTCTTCTTAAGATTTGCGTATTCTAAACGTAAATCATCTTTTAGTTTAATAAATTTATTTTTTATAAAGTACATCCATCAAATATTATAATGATTTCAAAAACTCTATATAAAACCATTATAAATTATTTAAAACCACATCTCTTATATGAAAGTAAGTTTTTTAGTAATTGCACACAATGAACAACGCTATATATCAAAGACACTTAAATCCATTGAGCGACAAAGGTATTCTGATCTGGATATTTTAGTAGTTTCTGATGGTAGTACAGATCAAACAGCACATATCGTGAAAAAACAATTTCCTCATGTTAGACTGATTGAACATACAACCAATAGAGGTATAAGCGCAGCAAGAAATACAGCTATTAGGGCAGCGCGGGGTAAAATTTGTTTCATCATTGATGCACATATAACTATTAATCCTGACGCGACTAAAATAGCGGTTGATCTTTTCAATAAAAATCCCAAATTGGGGGCAGTATGCGGATATTATAAAAGTGCTTACCACAAAAATGATCTAAACAGAATCAGTGATCTAAAGAGGATGTTAATATTTGGTAAAATGTATAAACCTTTTCAAATTACTCTAAATAATTGGACTACATTTTCTGGAGGATTTGCTGCATATCGCAAAGAAATTCTACAATTAAAGTTTCCTACAGATTTTAATGGTTATGCCACAGAAGATGTCTTTTGGGCATTTAATATCATACATAATCAAGAATGGGAACTTTGGTATGACCCAAGAATACGAGGCTTACATTGGCAACAGTATACAAAACATAGAGATTTTCTAAAGAAAAATATCATCCCGAGAGCTAAAGGGGTTTGTCTGTTTTATATTAAGGCAGTTCATTCGGAAAAAAATATTCCATACAAACAATTCTTTTGTTCTTTTCCTGTTCCCGTCTTAAGTTTTATTCAAGAAATCTCAACACTCTTAAAGATATTAACTACAAAAACAACCCATTCATTTGTGGAAAAAATTTGGCTTTGCTTCTATTTAATGATATATGAATATTTGAAAATTATTTATTTAGTACTTGTAATCAAGAAAACAAGTTGTTATACTAAAATCAATATTCAAAGACTAATAAACCAAATTCTTTTATGGTTAAAGGTAGGTATCAAAAAGTGCTTTATAAGGTAATTCTATAAGGTGATATGAGAACTGTTTCAAGACCAACGGCTAATATAATTGAGAGATGTCTATCAACAACACAATGTCCTGAGATTCATATTTCTGGAATACCTAGAGACAAAGAGATTTTTTTAAAACACATGTGGGGTGAACAATTAACCAACCTACAGCATTCTACCCTGTGTGATACGAATATCACAATAAAAGTAAACGATCCCTTTCAATTCAAATATAGTGGTTCTCTTTTACAAGAATGGAAAAAAATAAGCTTTGGTACCAATACGATTTTTTATACAACTAAACATAGTGGAGAAAAAATGGCAATGTGTGATCCACAGAATAGGGTAATTTTTGCTAAATCACTAGCTAAAAATGAACGAGAATTATCGGTGGGTATTTGGAGCAAAAATCCTGAAATAGCCATTGATGGATTATTGCGCAGGTCAATGATTGATTACCTTATTCGGGAAAAAGGAGCCCTTCCTCTACATGCCTCAGCAATCATGGACAAAAATAAAAAAAATATTTATTTGTTCTTATCTAATGGAAAACCAAGTCTTGGAGACAGAAAAGGAAAATCAACACTACTAGCTCATTATACTCTTCAAGGATATATTCCGTTAGCTGACGATGAGGTTTATATATGCATAGACAAAGGTGTACCATATCTCTATACATTACCAAATTATTTAAAATTACGCGATGGCACATTAAAATGCATAGCTGCACAATATGGTGAAAATAAAATAATTCATTTAAAACAAAAAGCACATCTAACAACATTTGATCCAATAACAAGTGAACAAACATATTATCTCACAATGTATGATTTTAAAACAGTTTTTAATAATGGTAAAATTCGAAAAAATGGATTTGGGGGGGAATGCATAAACTTAGGAGATGCAGATGTAAAAATAATATATCTTGATACTACTCCTTCCAACGACCCTATATCATTATCA
>WFQD01000404.1 GCA_015487265.1 Sulfurimonas sp.
CCTATTAAATCGCTTTTAATGTTCCCTGAATTTACAGATAATGATGAGGCATTAAAACAATGGCCTTCAAAAGATAATAAATAAAGGATAATATATGGCAACAAAGTATGAATTAAAATCAAAAGAAGTTTGGGATGGGAATACAGCGGCAAGTCACGCTTTAAGACAAGCTCAAGTAGATGTAGTTGCAGCATATCCTATTACACCTTCAACTCCAATAGTGCAAAATTATGCAAGTTATTTAGCTGATGGATATGTTGATGGTGAATTTGTAATGGTTGAGAGTGAACACTCAGCAATGAGTGCTTGTGTTGGAGCTGCTGCGGCCGGTGGTAGAGTAGCAACTGCAACATCAAGTCAAGGTTATGCTTTAATGGTAGAAGTTTTATATCAAGCAAGCGGTATGAGACTTCCTATTGTTATGACTGTTGTAAATAGAGCCTTAGCATCTCCGCTTAATATTCACGGAGACCACGGGGATTTATATCTTGGAAGAGATGCTGGTTGGATTCATTTAATTGCAAACAATCCTCAAGAAGCATATGATATGACTTTATGTGCATTTAGAGTGGCTGAAAATGAAAATGTAAGACTTCCTGTAACAAGTAACCAAGACGGATTTTTAGTATCTCATACAGCTCAGGTTGTAGAACCTCTTGATGATGATACAGCTTATAAATTTGTAGGGGAATATAAAGCTTTAAATCCTATGCTTGATACAAAAAATCCTCAAACTTATGGGGCTCAAACAGAAGAAGAGTGGCATTTTGAATTTAAAGCAAGTCAACACAAAGCTTTAATGGAAAGCGCAAAAGTAATTGATGAAGTATTTGCTGATTTTGAAAAATTAACAGGTAGAAAATATAATAGAGTTGAAAGTTATAAACTTGAAGATGCTGATATTGCTATTGTTGTTATGGGAAGTGCTTATGAAACTGCAATGGTAGCAGTAGATAGGGCAAGAGAAGAAGGAATAAAAGTAGGACTTATTATGCCAAGAAGCTTTAGACCATTCCCTTATAACGAAATGGCTGAAAAACTAAAAAATGTAAAAGCTATAGCAGCACTTGACAGAAATTGCCCTATGGGTGCTATGGGAGCGCTTTATAATGAAGTTTCAGGAGCACTTAGTGCAAACGGACAAAATGCAATTATGACAAATTATATTTACGGACTTGGTGGAAGAGATACTACTGCTGAGCATATTTTAGAAGTTATTAAAGAAACTAATGAAAACGCAAAAGCTGGAAAAAGAGTAACTGACTTACAAGGTTTCATTAACCTTAGAGGTCCTAAGTTATCATTCAATTAAGGAGTTTAAATGAAAAATATTGGAAATTTAAAAGAATTTGCCTGTACTCCTGATAGATTTCAAGGAGGGCACAGATTATGTCCAGGATGTGCTCATGGTATGATTGTTAGAGAAGTTGTAAATGCAACTGATGATGATGTTGTTGTATCAACAGCAACAGGATGTCTTGAAGTATGTAGTGCTATTTATCCATATACATCTTGGGATGTAAGTTGGCTACATATCGGATTTGAAAATGCAGCAGCTGGTATAAGCGGTGCGGAAGCTATGTATAAAGCACTTAGCAGAAAAAACAAACTTTATAATGAAGATAGAAATGTTAAATTTGTGGCATTTGGTGGTGATGGTGGAACTTATGATATCGGTTTTCAATCATTAAGCGGTGCTGCTGAGAGAGGTCACGACTTTTTATATGTATGTCTAGATAACGAAGGATATATGAATACAGGAGGACAAAGAAGTTCATCTACTCCAATCGGTGCTCATACATCTACATCTCCTAGAGGTAGAGTTAGTTATGGAGAAAAAAACAGAAAAAAAGATTTAACAATGATTATGGCAGCTCACGGATGTCCTTATGTTGCTACAGCAATTCCAGGAACTAAACACTGGAAAGATTTAGCGGCAAAAGCGGCAAAAGCTATGAGCACAGTAGGGCCTACATTTATTAATGCACTTAGCCCTTGTACAACTGAATGGAAATTTAAACCTGAAGATACAGTTGAAATTGGTGATTTAGCGGTTGAAACTTGTATGTTCCCTCTTTATGAAATTGAAGATGGACATAAACTTACAATTACATATAAACCAAAAAACAAACTTCCGGTTGAAGAATATTTATCTAGACAAGGAAGATTTTCACATCTGTTTAAACCTGATAATAAATGGGTTATTGAAAAAATCCAAGAAGAAGTTGACAGATATTGGGAATATCTACTTAGAAGAGAAGAAGCAGGAGTTTAATCTCCTCTTTTTTTTACTATTTATTAAATCCACTTTTTC
>WFQD01000405.1 GCA_015487265.1 Sulfurimonas sp.
AATTTTAGCACTTGGTGTGCCGCGTTTGCCTAAAAGTCTTTGGGCTATGATGAGGTCACCCTCTTGTGCTATGCCTAAATCGTTTTCACCTATAAAGAGGTCTCGGACATTCTCTCCAATGACATGTAAGTAGGCAGTTCCTTTTTGCACAAGCCCTAAAGTGCCTCCGCGGTATTTTGAGTGAAACTTATAAATGTCATCTGTTTTTGTAAGGTATTTTTTTTGAAGCCATGTTTGAATGAGTTGTGATTCTTGCGGGGCGATGTCTAACTCACTCAAACCATGAGTGAGTCGAATAAGTAGAGATTTCAAATGGAATTTATCTTGCGTTTTCGAGCGCTTTGTCAAAACTTTCCATGTCTAAATCATATTTTGTAATCAATGCTTTGGCTGCTTCTTCACTTGCATCAGTGATTTTACCATTAATAGGCACAGCAACACGTACAACATGTAAAATTTGTGCGGCACGTTGATCCTCTTCTAAAGCTTTTTCAGGACTTTGACAGTTTCTTAAAACATCAACAAGTTTCTCCTCAAATTTCCAATGTTTAAATATAGTAGCACTTACCTCTGGAGTCTGTGCACCAACGACTGCTTGTTCTGCTGCTTCAACATCACCAAGTTCTGCTAAGGCATCACGAAACTCTTCTTCTTTGCCATCTGCAACAACTTGTTGGGCGATGAGTACTTTTCCTATTTCAACAAGAAATGCAGCAGGAGAGAGTACACCTAAAAGACGATTTTCTTTTCTTAAACACCATGCTGTCATTAAACCGTGCTGTTTCTTTGAAAGTGCCGAGAACATGTCATTGTTAATGCCATAAGGTGCAAGGTTGAGTGTAAAACTCTTTTTTACTATAGAAGCAAGGGCAAAACCACGAACCGTTCCCATGCCAAAGAGGCCTACCGCCTGAGAGATTGCATTGATTTCACGAGAAAAACCATAAAGTGGAGAGTTTGCTGCTTTTAAAATATCTGCTGTTAAAAGGGGGTCTTTTTCTAAGATTTTGACCATATCATTAAATGTACTGTCTGGATCTTGGTAAACGGCTTCAATCTGCATTGCTGATTCTGGAAGTGGTGGGAGTTGCTTAATCTTTTTAAGTATGTCTTCTGTCATTGTGTCTCTCTTTATTTTAGATTTAGTACAATTATATTCATTAGAAGTAAATATAGTCTTAATATTTACGAAAAACTGTTATTATTTTTAAAATATTTGAAAAAGGACACGAATGTACAGAGATGCGATGCTAACGCAACTAGGGTATAAACCAAATGAGGCACTATTAACACAGCTGAAAAAAATAGAAGAAAATACAAGTGGTTATGAAAAAATTCAAAAGCATATTATGGATTTACATGACCATCTGAAAGTAGATAATGCTTATGTGGCACTCTCAAATAGCAATGATTATTTTAAAATCAAAATAGAGTCACATACTCCTGAAATAGCAGCAGAAGCACATGAAAAAGTGAATCGTTTTAGTAATAAATTTAAGGTAAAAGTGAAAAAGGTTGAAGATAAAGAGACTTACTATATACTAGGATTTGAACACTAATTTGAAAGAGCCTATGAGCCTTGAGGGCTATGATAAACTTGTAGAAGAGTTTAAATATTTACTCGAAGTAGAAAAACCAAAAACTGCCCAAGAAAAACTCGTAGCCGCTGCCCTTGGTGACAGAAGTGAAAACGCAGATTATCAAGCGGCCAAAGAGAAGTTGCGTTTTATAGATAAACGACTTTTTTACTTGAACAAAATGATACAAAATGCTGTGGTGATTGACCCCTCTTTACATGATCACAGCAGAGTGAGTTTTGGCAGTAGTGTATTTGTAACAAATCTAAACACAGATGAAGAAGAACGCTATACTCTTTGTGGTGTTCTTGAGAGTGAACCTGAAAATGGCTTAATTTCTATACACTCGCCTTTAGCAAAAGCGATGCTTGGCAAAGAAGAGGGTGACATTTTTACAATTAAGCTCCCCAAAGAAACAAAAGAGTATGAGATTGAGAAAATAGAGTATATAAATATTTTTTCTTTAAAGAAAAATATCCGAACTAAGCCTGATTTTTCTTTTCATTAGGTGTTTTTTGGAGTATCTTTGACTCGCACAAGACAGCTCCTTTTTCAATCTCGAATATGTGATTATAACCTCTTTTTTATCTCTTTGTATGAATCATCCGTTCCATAATACTTTCATAAAATTGACATTTTAAACTAATTAGTCTATAATTACACTATGAGAAGAACAAAAGGTAGACCAAAGTCCTTTGACGAGCAAGAAGTTTTGGGCTTGGCAATGGATTATTTCTGGAAACATGGGTATGAAAACAGCTCTTTAGATGATGTTTTAAAAGCTATGGGCATAAGCAAAGGGAGCTTTTACCATATGTTTGGAAGTAAACAAGAGCTGTTTTCCAAATGTTTAGAGCTTTATAGAAAAAAGCAGCTTGATTACCTTCAATCACTAAAAATAGAGATGGGTGCAAAAGCAACGATGCTCAAACTTGTTGAGATGACACTCGATGAGTTAAAAACAACGGGAAGGCTTACCGGTTGTTTGCTTATGAATTCGGGTAAAGAGTGTTATGGACGCTATGAAGATCTCAGCAGACAGATAAAAGAGGAGTATCTTGCTATGCAAAACTTCTTTGCTGATGCTTTGCAAGAAGATATTGACAATGGCACGCTCAATACACCGCTTTCTGCCAAAGAGTTAAGTACCCGTTTTATGAATACCTTAAATGGACTTGTTCTGTCTGTGCAAGCAGGTGCAACCGATGATATGGTTGCGAGTATAGTCAAGCAATTAAAAGAGATGGTAGAGTAAAAAGCAGCTCAAAGAGACACAGTGTGTTTTTTTGAGCTGCTTTTTTTATAGCTATTTTTAGACTAGATAGTTTATAAATAGCATAATGCCAAATAAAAAAGTATGCACACTCAGGTATATTTTTATACCAATTAGTTTAAAAATAAAGGAAAAAAAGATGAGTCTATTACAAGTAGCAACAATGCAAGAGGCACAAGGTGAAGTCAAAGAGATTTTTAATGAAGTAGAAAAAGCATTTGGGGCTGTTACGGAAGGGTTGTCACTATGGGCACTCAATCCAGAAGCATTAAAGTTTCAATGGAATTCTATCAAAGAACAGATGGATAATGACACAGATACACAAAAGATGTACACACTTATTCGCTACATCATTTCTGAAAAAAATCGCTGTATGTATTGCATCGGTTTAAATGGTGGGATGCTTATAAATATGTATGGAATGAGTGAAGAGGAGCTCAAAGAGGTTGCAAATAACCTGAGTGTCGCAAAACTTACACCAAAAAATGAAAAACTCTTGGCATTCGCTCTACGCTCAATCAATGAACCACAATCAATCAAACAACAAGATATAAAAGAACTCCATACATTAGGACTAAACGATAAAGAGATTTTTTATCTTGTATTAACAGCAAGTATGATGTTAGTAGTAAATACACTGTTTGATACATTTGATGTGGAATAATCCAATATACTTGACAATTATGTACTAGTTGGTATATAATTGTCAAATGGATAATTTGAAACAACGGGGAAGACCACGAGAGTTTGATGAACAAGAAGTGCTTTTAGCAGCTATGAACCATTTTTGGGAACATGGTTATGATAACACTTCTTTGGATGATTTACTCAAAGTGATGAATATAAAAAAAAGTTCTTTTTATGCAGCTTTTAAAAGTAAAAAAGAGCTTTTTAAAAATGTACTGCTTTTTTATAAAGAGTATCAGATTACATTTTTACAAAATGTGAAAAAGCAAGAAGGTCCGAAAAAAGCGATGCTTATCCTCCTGGAAAAAAGAGTAGAGGAGTTTCAAAAGACAGGAGCCATTCGAGGATGTTTACTAATGAATTCTGGTCGAGAATGTTACGGTAGATATGATGATATCGCCTATCAGGTGCAGTTGGAGTTTAGCCATCTTATAGATTTATTTACACACTTTATTCAAGAAGCACAAGAGCGTAAAGAGATTCAAAATATGCAAGAAGCACGTTATATTACAGGAAGATACATCAACATACTAAATGGATTGATGATAACTATGCGTGCAGGTGCGGCTGAAGATATTATTGAAGATATTATACAGAGTGCAAAAAAGCTATTAGAGTAGTTTTCTCTACTATTCTGATAGCTTTTTTATTGATTATATTTGTACTTGTTGGTACATAATGTAATATAAAAAAGTAATTTTATATATTTAAAGTTAAAATTATGTACTAATTAGTACATAAAAGGAGAAAAAATGTCAGTAAAGAAATATGGAGAGTATGCACTTGTAACAGGTGCATCTTCAGGAATAGGAAAAGAGTTTGCAATTGCACTCGCAAAAGAGGGTTTCAATCTTGTGTTAATAGCCCGTAGAAAAAGAGAGCTTGATAATTTAGCACAGGAACTCCAAGAGGAAATGGGCATCAAAGTTCTACTATACAGTATAGATTTAACCTCACCAAATGCAATTGAGAAATTAGACACTTTTACACAAGCTCTAAATATTGGTTTGGTTGTTCTCAATGCTGGGATGCAAACACATGGAAGTTTTGTTAAGACTTCACTTGAAGAACAAGAAAAAATGTTGAATCTTAATGCCATGGTACCTATGAAAATGGCATATATTTTTGCAAATAGATTTGTCGAAAAAGGCTCTGGTGCACTTGTTTTTCTAGCTTCTACATTTGCTTATCAAGCGGTACCGTTCTTTAGTAACTATGCTGCGAGTAAATCGTATATTTTGAATTTTGCGGAAGCTTTACATGTTGAACTTGCTCCAAAAGGTATAGATGTTCTTGCTCTTTCCCCGGGTCTTACAAAAACAGAAATGCCAGAGAAAATAGCTATGGATTTTTCTAAAATGCCAATTTCTATAATGGAAGCAGATACAGTGGTAAAAAAAGCACTGCATGCTCTTGATGAACAAAAGAGCTCAGTTACCCCAGGTGGACGAAATAAAATGATGGCATTTATGGCACAACGGATGATGCCTCGCTCTGCAATTGCATCAATGTTTGGAAACATGAATGCAAAAGCTATGAATCCAAATATATTGTAGGAGGTTGAATTATGAGTTTAACAAATGTACATTATGAAATGCTTATTGAAGCATCAGTAGAAGGTGTATGGAGCGTAATAAATCAGTATGCTGATGTTGCAAAGTTTCATGGAGGAGTAGAAAAAACAACCAATGTTAATGGTGGAACAAATGAAGCATACTTAGGTGCTGATAGGGTATGCCATATACATGATATGGGTATGGATATTACTTTAAAAGAAAAAATTATTGAATTTAACGAAGGAAAATCTTATCGTTATGAAGTTTATGAAACAAAAAACTTCCCTGTTCAAAAATTGTATTTTGAG
>WFQD01000406.1 GCA_015487265.1 Sulfurimonas sp.
CTGTAACATATGCAAGTGTTAACTCACAAACGGGTTGTGGACTTGGTGCAATACTTATTAAAGACAACTCTACTGCAGTTATGTTGGCGCTTCAAGCTACAACAAATGGTACTTCAGGAAACCAGACTTTTGGTATCACTTCTGGTACACTTGGATGTAAAAAAACAAAATTTGTAATGAATGAAAGAGCTTCTGAGTTTGTTGCATCAAATATGGATACTTTAGCAAAAGAGATTGCTGTTGGTCATGGTGAGAGTGTTGATACTTTAGCTGAGCTTTTAAAAGTAGAAGACAAAGCTGCATTTGCTGCTGCACTTCAAGCTAACTATAACAAAATCTATGCAAGTAAATCAGTTAAAATGGCTGATGTGTTAGATAACATCTCTACAACTGCAATGTAATTGCACAAGTCTAGCGTTATGCGCTAGACTTATCTTCTTGTATTTATCTCCATTGAGGGTATTCTCATCAAATTATTTCATGTTTTAGTTTTTATATTTTTAAGTACTTCTTTGCTCTATAGTAGTGTTTTAAACTATAAAAACAAAGCAGATAGATTAGGTTTGGCAGATACTCATTATTGGCATATTCTTTTACATGCCAATGGTGATGAGAGTGAGATAGATGATCCAAACTTTTTTTTCGCTCCAGATGGAAAAACTAACCCAAAAGCAGAATTGCATGCGACACTTGATGCGTTTTTTAGTGATGAGAAAAAAGATGACAACTCAAGCATTTGCCGTTTTCCTGCTCGTTATAGATGGTTAAAAAAGCAACTTAATGCAAAAGATTTTCCACAAGCAAACTGTGTAGAGTACAAAAGAATGCTCAAAAGAGTAGATCCACACTCTGTGACATTAGTATTTCCTGCTGCGCATATTAATTCACCCGCTTCGATGTTTGGACATACATTTTTACGTATAAACTCATCTTACAACTCACGACTTCTCTCTTATGCTATCAATTATGCAGCCGATGCAGATATGAAAAAAGAGAATGGTTTTTTATTTGCTGTAAAAGGGCTTTTTGGGGGTTATTTTGGAAGGTATTCTCTTCTACCTTATTATGATAAACTCAAAGAGTATAGAGATTCAGAGCAAAGAGATATTTGGGAATATAACTTAGATTTAACACAAAAAGAGACCGAGCGAATGTTCCGCCATATTTGGGAGCTAAAAGATACACACTCGTACTACTATTTTTTTACAGAAAACTGCTCTTACAATATGTTGTGGCTTTTAGAAGCAGGTAGGGAGGGGCTAGATTTAAGAAAACATTTTACGTATCAGGTTATCCCTTTAGAGACTGTGCACGCAGCCAAAAGTGAGTATATTATTACTGCAGATACATTTAGACCCTCAAAACGCACGAAGCTTTTACGTTATGAAGAGGTGATAGATAATAACAACGAAGAGATAGCTGTAGATATCGTAGATAACAATAAAAGTGTAGATAGTTTGATAGAAAATGAAGCTATCTCTCTACAACAAAAACGTTTTATCTTAGAAGCGAGCATTGAGTACCTAGAGTATAGATTTATAAAAGGCAAAGTGAAAAAAGAGCGCTACCTTGATTTGTTTCACAAACTCACGACATATAGATCCAAACTTGGGCGTGGGGAAGATTTAAACATCAACACACCAACTGATCCTATTTTAGGACATCGTGCTATTCGAATAGAGGCGGGTGGCGGTATTCGCGAAGAGGAGGGGATTGGCTATCTTGGTATTCGTCCGGCATATCATGATTTGAGTGATTCTGATTATGGGTTTTTGCGTGGTACACAGATAGAGTTTATGGATCTTTTACTTGCATATACACAAGATGAAGTACGTGTCGAGAGAGCAACAATCTTTTCTCTAGTATCTCTTTCTCAAAGATCTACATTTTTCCCTTCATTTTCATGGAGAACAAAATTTGGTTGGGACACCGACTATCTAAGTGAGAAAGCTGCTTTTAACGGTGATGTGGGTATTGGTTTGAGTTGGGGTAACAAGTTTGCTTATACCTATTTTTTAGTCGATCCTTTGTTTTATGTTGAAGATAGTCTCATTGGCGGTGTAGGTGGAAGCATAGGTATAAATATTGATAAGTACAAGTTTATGAACACCAACATTGAACTCTCCCATAGGTTTTACACAAATGGTGAGGAGCAAACACTTGCAAAACTCTCTCAAGGGTTTCGTCTCTCACAAAATATGCAAATTATGTTACACTACGACTATAAAGATAAAAAGGTCAATACATTGCGATATAGCGAAGATACTTATAATGTGATGTTAAGATATTATTATTGAGTGAGAGATGATAGATAAACTTATAAAATATGTTGGTTATTTTACTGCTTTGGTGTTAGCTGCTCTTGTGGTGCTCGTTGTGTACGATGCAACGATGCGTTACCTGTTTTCTGAAGGTTCGACAGCATTGCAAGAGTTGGAATGGCATTTTTTTGATGTGGTGATTTTACTCAGCATAGCATACACACTCAGAAATAATGCACATGTTCGCGTTGATATTTTTTACGATAAATTTTCTTCTAAAACAAAGGCTATTATTAACATCATCTCGTTTGTTTTCTTTGTTTTACCACTCTCATTTTTAATCATTTACATTGGTGTTGGTTTTGTAGAACTTAGTTATGTGCAACATGAGGCTTCAAGCGATCCGGGAGGGTTGAAATACCGCTGGATTGTGAAATCACTTATGCCTTTAGCATTTGTTTTATTGGCACTGCAAGCTTTTAAAGAGTTATTGAATGATGTGAAGAGGTTAAGAGAATTATGATAGCTTTAGTTATGTTTGCAGTAGCTCTTTTGCTTTTGCTTCTTGGTGTGCCTGTTGCCTTTGCATTTGGCGGTGTGGCGATGATATTTGCTTTTTTTACCCCTGATGTTGGTTTTGAAGTGTTTAATATTTTGCCGTTTCGCATCTATGGTATTATGAGCAACACAACACTGATGGCGGTACCACTTTTTATTATGATGGGGCTTATTTTAGAAAAATCTGGTATGGCAGAGAAGCTTTTGATGTCGATGAGTGCACTCTTTAAAGGGGTTCGTGGCGGGCTTGGTGTGAGTGTTGTGCTTGTAGGTGCAATTCTCGCAGCATCAACAGGCATCGTCTCTGCTTCGGTTGTTATGATGAGTGTGATTGCTCTGCCGTTAATGCTTGGTGCCGGTTATAACAAGGGGCTTGCATCCGGAACTATTGCGGCGAGTGGAACGCTTGGGCAGATTATCCCTCCGTCTATCATTCTCATAGTTCTCGGTGATGTGATGAGTGTGAGTGTGGGGGAGCTTTTTATGGGAGCAGTATTACCTGGTCTTGTGCTTGTTGGGCTCTACATCACATACATTCTTATTCGTGCATTTATAAATAAAGAAGATGCTCCTGCTATTGTTTCGGATGAAAAGGTTTCTGTGCTAAATCTTCTAAGTGCGATTGTCCCGCCACTGCTACTTATGATGGCAGTTTTAGGAAGTATTTTTGCCGGCATCGCCTCTCCTACAGAGTCTGCTGCTTTTGGAGTAGTTGGGGGTGTCATACTCTCTGCGGTAAACAAAACGCTCAATTTTGAGATGATAAAATACGCACTTTTTGAGACCATGAAACTCTCAGGTATGATTTTTATGATTCTCATCGGTGCGACAGCTTTTAGCCTTGTCTTTAATGAGCTTGGCGGGACTGATATTATACTAGATTTTTTCTCTCATGATATTGGTAATGTTTGGGTGTTTATCTGTGTGGCGATGCTGAGTATTTTTATTCTTGGATTTTTTATCGATTTTATTGAGATTAGCTTTATTATTGTGCCGATTTTAGTACCTGTGATGGAAGCGTTTGGAATTGACCCCATCTGGTTTGCCGTGCTCATTGCTATGAACCTACAGGCATCTTTTCTTACACCACCTTTTGGACTTTCACTCTTTTTCTTAAAAGGGGCAGCTGGAAATAGTGTATCTACTATGGATATCTACAAAGGGATTATCCCTTTTATTCTTTTGCAACTTTTGGGATTAGGATTAGTGATTTTATTTCCAGATTTGGTATTTGCGTTTATTTAGGAGACAATATGCAAGATATACTCTACGCCCCATGGCGTGATGAATATGTAACAAATGATAAGATAGAAGGGTGTGTTTTTTGTCATATCAGCACACATGAGATGGATGATACAAAGCTTCATGTACTTTACCGTGATGAGCATTGCTTTATGGTGATGAATCGCTACCCTTATACCCCGGGGCATTTTATGATTATTCCTCATATGCATACGGATAAACTTGAATCTTTAGACTCTGAAGTATGGCTTCATATGGCAGATTTAGCACAAAAATCTGTCAAACTTCTTAAAGAAGGGCTTGGATCTCATGGGGTTAATATTGGGATGAATTTAGGTAAGGCAGGTGGAGCAGGGATAGCTGAACATATTCATATGCATATAGTTCCACGGTGGGAGCGAGATACAAACTTCATCACTTCAGTTGCAAACACACGTGTCTATTCTACAGATTTTGAAAAGATTTATAAGAAGATAAAAACGCTCATTCCTCAGTTTATTTGAATTATTTTAACTCATCTTAATACTATCGAGTTATAATACCGTGATAAATAAGACAATATCACAAGGATTTTTATGAAAAGAAGAGACTTTTTAAAAACTTCTATAGCTGCTTCTGCTGCTGTTCTTGGAAGTTCGACACTTTCAGCTGGTGAAACACATCAGCCAAACGAAACACGAAAAGTATCACAGTATGCATTCCCTGAAAAGAGACCACTAATTACATACTCTGACAGACCACCATTATTGGAGACGCCACTCTCTGTATTTACAACAGAATACACACCAAACGATCAGTTTTTTGTACGTTGGCACCTTCCAGATATCCCGACACATATTGACCCTGCAAAACATACTATTCATGTCAATGGTATGGTTGAAAAAGAGCTTAAAATCTCTATAGAAGACCTTAAGCGTGATTTTGAACAGGTTGAAGTTGATGCAGTAGTGCAGTGTGGAGGAAACTCTCGTTCAAGTTTTACACCTATCCCTGGAGGTATCCAATGGGGTAGTGGTGCTATGGGATGTGCACGTTGGAAGGGTGTGCGTCTTAAAGATATCCTAGATAAAGCAGGACTCAAACCAGGTTCAAAATGGATTGGTTTTAACGGTCTTGAAAAAGCGGCATATTATGAGACACCAAACTTTGTAAGAGAGTTAGAGATAGCAGAACTTGATGATCATGTTATTGTTGCGTACGAGATGAATGGTGAGGATCTTCCGTACCTTAACGGATATCCTCTCCGTCTAGTACTTCCTGGGTATTACTCAGATAGTTGGGTAAAAATGCTTAGCAACATTACTGTTACAGATGAGTACAAATCACTTTTCTTTATGGATAAAGCGTATCGTATTGCTGATAACAAAACAGAGAGTGAAACGCCTGAAAATAAAGCGAAAAAAACAAAACCTATTACAATTATGAATGTAAAATCTGTGATTGGTTACCCTGAAAACGGTGCAAAACTTTATCACAACTCTGAAGTTGTTGTTCGTGGTGTTGCTTGGGATGGTGGCTATGGTATCAACAAAGTTATGATTTCTCTTGATGATGGTAAAACATGGGAAGAAGCAGAACTTAAGGAAGATTTAGGAAGATACGCATACCGTGCTTATAGATTTGGTTTTAAACCATCTAAATATGGTAAGATGAACATTATGGCAAAAGCTATCAACTCTTTGGGTGAAGAACAACCATTCTCAAAAGATATCGGTTGGAACCGCGGTGGATATAAATATAATGGTATCCATGTAGTAAATGTAGAAGTAGTATAAGGATATCACATATGAAAAAAATAATTTTATTAGCAACATTATCTGTAGGTGCTCTTTTTGCACAGGTAAAAAGTGAGATAGAAGTTCCATATATCCCTTTTGAGATAAAGATGGGTAAAGGATTTGATACAGTGCAAGCAAACTGCTTAATGTGTCACTCTTTTGGATATATCCTTAATCAAGGTCCACAGTCAAAAGCATTTTGGC
>WFQD01000407.1 GCA_015487265.1 Sulfurimonas sp.
CTGTAACAGCTACAGGAAAATCCCCAAGCATTGCTTGTTCTTTTGAGTTTGTTTGAAGTTGTTGCATTACAGCATCATTCTCCATCACTTTGTCTTTGACAGTGTGAATATAGTTTATTTTATCTTGATCTGTGAGATCTCCTGAAAAAAGTTCATTCATTTTTTCTATGATGACACTCAGAGAATCTGTTTTTGTCTCTTTTGACTTTCCTTCTCCTGGATTTTCAGGATCAAGGGTTCTATCTTTGAGGTTGATTTTTTGTACTTTTTTATTTTTGAGTGAAAAGTGTGTCATCTCAACAACACTAAGATCAATATCTTCCTGCAAATCAAGTACCTTGAGATTGGGTAACAGCCCTCTTGCATAAACACTCAGTTTCTCTAACTCAGCATCCTCATAATCAACTATCTGCGATAAAAACTCATACATCCTTACAAATGTACCTAAATCCTTTTTAAACAGATCTAAGGCATCTTTTTTCTCTTTGGCTCTGCCTATCTCTATTTCGGCATTATGTGTACCACTAGTATCACCATTCTCTTTTGATCGCTCCAATACCTCTTTAGCAGTTTGCAACTCATCTAAAGCCTCTTTATATCTACCTTTAAATCTATCTGCTGCTGGTTTTACTGCTGCACTTCTAGCTGCTTGGGTACCATTTGGATCAAAAAAAGCAAGTGCAAATTGCTCTACCTCCTGCGGAGTAAATATGTGATAATTTTCAAGTTTGAGTTGTAGATCAAATATCATATTTGGATCAGTTACATCACTTAGTGTTGTTTTTTTGTAGTATGGAGCAAAAGCTTCTTCTATATCTTCAGCTTTGTTATAAAAATCAAGTATAAAAACTTGACTCTTATTTGGGTAGGTACGATTAAGGCGTGAAAGAGTTTGTACAGCCTCGACACCTTGAAGTTTTTTGTCAACATACATCGCACAAAGTTTTGGTTGATCAAACCCTGTTTGAAACTTATTTGCCACTATCATCACTTGATAATCATCACTATCAAAAGCATCGCGCATATCGCGTCCTTTGAGTTGTGGATTCATTGAAACCTCTGTATGCTCCACTCCTTCATCTTCCACTTTGCCAGAAAATGCAACCATAGCGCGCAGATTTTCGTAGTGATGCTCTTGTATATATGCATCAAAAGCTTGTTTATATCTCACTGCCTCTTTTCGACCGCTTGTTACTACCATCGCTTTTGCTTTTCCATCAAGCAGATGTGCTATATGCTCTTTAAAATGCTCTATAATAATCTCAACTTTTTGAGCAATGTTGTAAGGGTGTAGTCGCACCCATTTTGCAAGACGAGTTTTTGCTTTTTTTGTATCGACCTCTTTATCTTCACTGGTTGCGAGGCGGTATGCCATATCGTAAGTGGTATAGGATGCCAACACATCAAGGATAAAACCCTCTTCTATCGCTTGTTGCATCGTGTAAAGATGAAATGGTTCAGGGGCATTATCTTTACTTGGTGGCAAGTCTGGGTTTGGTAACGAGCCAAACATCTGTAAGGTTTTTGGCTTAGGAGTAGCAGTAAAAGCAAAATAGCTGAGATTTTTGTTATTTGTCCTAGCTTCTAAGGTTGCAGTGAGTATATCCTCTGCACTTAGTTCTTCATCTTCACTTATCTGCTCAACTGCTAGTACCTCTTTAAGCTCCTTTGCTGTTTTTCCTGTCTGGCTTGAGTGTGCTTCATCTGCTATGATAGCAAAATTTCTCTCTTTGAGTGTCGCTCTTTTGCGTATAGCATCGAGCACAAATGGAAAAGTCTGTATAGTTACAATGATAATGGCAGCTCCACCCTCCAGGGCAGCAGCTAACTGCTCACTTTTACTTCCTTCTCCCATCTCGCGATTTATACGAACCACAACTCCTTCTTTGTGTTCAAATTGCGAAATGGTCTCTTGCAACTGATTGTCAAGCACCGTTCTATCGGTAATCACTATCACACTGTCAAAAATTTTTTCATTATTGTCATTATGGAGAGATGAGAGCTGATGAGAGAGCCAAGCTATAGAGTTGGATTTTCCACTCCCTGCGCTGTGTTGTATGAGATACTTTTGCCCACACCCTTTCTCTTGAGCATCGTTAAGCAGTTTGGAAACAGCATCAAGCTGATGGTATCTAGGGAAAATAAGTGTCTCTTTTTTATGCTTTCTTCCCCTAAAGTCCTCTTCATATTTGACTTGCAAGTGAATATACTTTGCAAAAATATTAAGCCACACATCTTTAGAAAAAATCTCTTCCCAAAGATATGCTGTGGCATATCCATTCGGATTTGGTGGGTTACCTGCTCCCTCATCTCTACCTTTATTAAACGGTAAGAAAAATGTTTTTTGTCCATCGAGTTTTGTTGTCATATAAACTTCATCGGTACTCACTGCAAAATGCACCAAAGCGCGCTTATTAAACTCTAAAAGTTTTTCACCTTTTGTAACTCTGTCTCGTTTGTACTGGTTAATAGCATCGTGTACATTTTGGGTAAAGTCTGTTTTTAGTTCTATTGTCGCTAATGGGATACCATTTAAAAACAGTACCAAATCTATGGAGTTTGTCTTTTGTGTAGAGTAATATACCTGACGCACTACGCGCAGAATATTTTTATCATAGTTTTCATTGAGCTTTGCAGAGTAAAGATCTGGTTTAAATTGAGTAAGTTTAAAACGAGCGTTGATATTTTTGAGTTCATATCTCAAGCAATACAAAGAGCCTTTTTTATCTAACTCTTTTGCTATAAATTGACAAAAGAGTTCATCAGTATTGTTTTTATTGCGAGCAGCAAATTTTTCATAAGCCTCTATTTGCGTTGATTTGATGTAGGATAAAAGATCTTCTGGATAAAGTGCTAACTCTCTATCGTACCCGCTTGATGCCCCTTGTACCCACTCATGTGAAGTCAAATACTCTACTATTTCATCTTCAAAAACTATCTCTTTGTATTTGCTCATATTCCTCTCCTCGTATTTTTAACTATGATTTTGCAATTTTTTGGCTCTTATATCTATTTCTTTGACTCTTTCATTAAAAAAAATGTTTTAATCCATAAACTCTTCATCATATCATCATCATTCCCCACAATCAAAAAAACAACGAAGTTAGTTTGCAAAACAATTGTTTTTAATGTCTTTTTATAAGATTCTTTATCTATCCATGATGGTGTTGGACTTATTTCTGGATGCGTATGCCAATCTCCAATATAGTAATATTTGTAATCTGTCTTTTTTCTAATTTCTTCTAATTTTTTTTGCATCTCTTTTTTATCAATATTCACACCCATAAAGCTTCGTTTTGCTTGTTTCGACACAATTATATCTTTTACAATTACTTTGTTTTCAACAGGATAAACCTCTCCGACTAATATTCCACCTGATTCACATTCTCCATTTTTTTGTTGGTATTTTTTTAATTTTTCAATA
>WFQD01000408.1 GCA_015487265.1 Sulfurimonas sp.
GATTTTACCTATATAGTGGTTAATAGTAAATAAAGTCGGATATAAATTTTTATATTTTTATGATACAATCAATTTATGAAGAAGTTAGTTGAGAAAAGATATATATTTACAGAAAGAACCAAAAACAGAGGAAATGAAATAGATATAATTGAAGATAATATCTTAAAAAAGTATCCTAATGTATTAAATACACTCTTATATGATCAAACTACAAAACAAAATATTTTTTGGGCAACTAACAACTATCAGCATCTTGGAGATACTTATCAGTTTTCATCTCCTATTACTGTTTCATCAATTACAGGTTCAAATGGTAAAGTAATAATGCCTAGAGTTCTAAAAACTAAAGTACTTCAAAAAACTAGAGTTAAAGATATGGCAGAAGTATATACACCATCTTGGGTTTGCAATGAGCAAATAAATGCTATTGATAATAGTTGGTTTAAGAGACAAAACATATTTAATAAACAAATTATACTTGATGATGGAACTGTATCATGGATAGCAAATAAAAATAAAATTCAATTTCCAAAAGGTAAAACTTGGAAAGACTATGTAAATGATATAAGACTTGAAATTTCATGTGGAGAAGCTCCTTATCTAGCAAGTAGGTATGACACGACTACAGGTAGATATATATCTGTAGATAATAGAATTGGTTTTTTAGATAGAAAACTCAGAGTTATAAGTGAAAATATAAAAACACAGAAGGCTTGGTTGAAATATGTAGAATTAGCTTATAAAAGCATCTATGGTTACGAATATCATGGGGATAGTTTGCTATTAGCTCGTGAGTCACTTCTCTATACATTCATTGACTACTATATAGAAAAATTCAATAGTGAACCAAAGTTACAAGATATTCAAAGGGTTGCATATATAATATCTTGGAATATATGGCAAATGGATGGTTTAAAATGTGTAGTTCCTGAAAGTTGTAAAACAGCTAAAAAAGAAGAACAAGACCTATTTGAAAATACAGTCACTAATTTTATTGAATGTAAAGGTTGCAAAGAGCATGACAATCGTCTACATAATGGTATATATAGTACTGTCATGGATTGGACTAAAAATGATTCATTTAACAATATAAAAGGGCAACAAGTCAAATTTATAGATTTAATACAGCAAAAAGGCGGTAAGTAACTTATGTCAAAAACAACTACAATCGATGTTGAAATTTTAGATGAAATTATTATTGGCAGAGTTGATCCACAAATTTATGCTTTCACAACTGAAACTGTACCAAATTACTTAAAAGTTGGTGATACATATCGTCCACTTGAAGTAAGACTATCTGAATGGAGAAATAAATATCCTAATTTAATTAAAACATTTGATACAGTTGCCAAAGTTGATGATGAGACATTTTTTAGAGATCATGCAGTACACACTTTTTTAGAATACACAAAAGGTAGAACACGTTTAACAAAAGAAGTTTTAGAGCAAATAACAGAAGAATCAAATGTGTATTATTCAAGAGAATTTTTTAAAGACGCTACAGAAGATGATTTAAAAGAGGCAATAGATGATATTTATGATTGTCATGCTAATAATGAATCAAAATATCAATATTATAAATTTGAAGACAGTCATATTCCAATAACTCATACATATTCAAGAACTGTTGATTATAAACCAAGACCAAATCAAGAAGCTACTATAAAAAAGTTTAAAGAAGTTATCAATAAAGAGCCACCAAGAACTAATCTTTTAATGTATGCTGTTATGAGATTTGGCAAGTCATTTACGTCAATGTGTTGTGCTGTAGAAATGGATGCAAATTTTGTAGTTGTAGTATCTGCTAAAGCAGATGTAAAAAGTGAATGGAAACAGACAGTAGAAAGTCATGTGAAATTTGACGGATACTATTTTTTAGATAGTAATTCTCTTTTAGAAAGTGAAACAGCAATATCTGATAAATTTGCAGAAGGTAAAAAAGTAGTTTTATTTTTAACTTTACAAGATATGCAAGGTAATGATATAAAATCAAAACATACAGAGGTCTTCGATAATCAAATAGATTTACTACTTATTGATGAAAGTCATTTTGGTGCTAGAGCTTCAGAATATGGAAAAGTTTTAAAAGATAGTGGATTAAGTAAAACAGAAATTAAAAATGAACAAAAACAAGATGATAATACTTTTGATGATTTAGAAAAACTAGATAATACAATCAAAGAGTTCAATTCTAAAATTCGCATCCATTTATCAGGCACGCCTTATCGAATTTTAATGGATAGTGAATTTACAGATGATGATATTGTTGCATTTTATCAGTTTACAGATATTGCAGAAGATCAAGAAGCTTGGGATGTTGAACATCTTAACAAAGATGATGTTAAAGAATGGGACAATCCATATTATGGATTCCCTAAAATGATACGATTTGCTTTTAATCCGAATAAAGCATCAAGACTTAAAATGGAAGAGATGAAAAAAAGAGGTGTTACCTATACTTTTTCAGAACTTTTTAAACCACAATCCATTACAAAAGATAAAGACGAAAACCTACACAAAAAATTTAAATATGAAGATGAAATAATAGATTTACTAAAAGTTATTGATGGTTCGCATGTTGACGAGGATTTATTGAGTTTTTTAGACTATGATAAAATAAAAGATGGTCAAATGTGTAGACATTTAGTTTGTGTTTTACCATATAGAGCTTCATGTGATGCCTTAGAAACATTAATCAGTTCAAATGAATTTAAGAACCTAAATGATTATGAGGTTATTAATATTTCTGGTGTTGAAGATGATAGAACTTATAAAAAAACAGAAGATGTACAAAACAAAATAAAGAAGTGTGAAGATGAAAATAGAAAAACTATCACACTAACAGTAAATAAGATGTTAACAGGAAGTACGGTGCCTCAATGGGATACTATGCTTTATTTCAAAGATACAGCATCTCCACAAGAATATGATCAAGCGATTTTTCGTTTACAAAATCAATATGTAAAGACATACAAAGACTCTAATGGCGATGAAGTAAAATATAATATGAAACCTCAAACACTATTAGTGGATTTTAACCCCAATAGAATGTTTGTAATCCAAGAACAAAAATCTCAGATCTACAATGTAAATACAGATACAAACGGCAACAGCCAGTTAGAAGAGAGAATAAAAAAAGAACTTGAGATTTCCCCTATTATAGTACTAAATAAAAATAAGATGGAGCAAATAAAACCATCAGATATTTTAGATGCTGTTAGAGAGTATTCAAGTACGAGAAGTGTATTTGACGAAGCCACTACAATAGCAATTGACTATTCACTTTTGGATATAGAAGAGATTAAAGCAGTAATAGAAAAACAAGGTAAGATAGGTTCTCGTCAAGGTTTAGATATTGAAGTTACCAAAGATGAAGGTTCAGATATTGATATTGAAGATGAGTCTACTGAAGATACTGAAATTACCACGGAATCAGGAAATAATACAAGTACAGGTGAAGAAGAAAACATAGAAGATTATAAAGGTCAGTTTGCAATGTATTATGCAAGAATTTTATTCTTTGCGTTTTTAACAGATTCTCAAGTAAAATCTCTTCAAGAAATTATTGATAGCCTAGATGACAATGTAGATAATTCAAGGATACTTTCAAATATCAGCCTTGATATAGAAATATTGCAATTATTTCAAAAACATATTAATCCGTTTATATTAAGAGAACTAGATTATAAAATACAAAATATTAATTCATTGGCAAACGATATATCTTTAAAACCCAAAGAAAGAGCAAGTAATGCCCTTCAGAAGTTTCCTCGATTGTCAGACTCTGAAGTAGTAACACCTGAAAATGTCACAGAAATGATTATTAATACTTTACCATCATCTGCATTTGACAGTTCGAAATTATTAATAGACATTGCGGCTAAACAAGGTGAATTTATCTATGCTGTTTATAAAAAGTATGGTAAAAGAGTAGCAGATAATTTTTACTCTATACCTACATCTAAAACTGTCTCTTATACACATCTGACGCTGC
>WFQD01000409.1 GCA_015487265.1 Sulfurimonas sp.
CCTTTGTATATGTAATTGTATCCGAAAAAAAATACTAAGTCAAGAAAAACTTTTAATAATTTCTTGACTTCTTGAAAATATTAGAGTAAAATATGTTAATAATTTAAAAAAGAGGTTAAAATATGCAAGATACAAATTATAGAGACATAGACGGAAAACCAATTTTTGTTGAAAGTAGATTGAGCTTAGAACTTTCCCATTTCAAAGGTATTGGAACAGTTGTGTCTAAAGATGGAATGTTTTTGATTCAATGGGGAGAAGATAACTTTTCGGAACTTAGTGGGGATTGTCTATATTCTAAAGTTATAGAAAAGTAAAACATCGATACTGCAAAAGGACTTCAAATGAAAGGCAATTACTTTATATTTCACCCTCACGGCACGCCAGAAGAGGATAGAAAAATAAAATATCATATAGTTGGCGACAACAATATAGAGCTAAAAACTCTTTGTGGAATTGATACGACTGAAAAGCTTTTAAACTTCTCTTGTAATGGTGATGTAATTACGATGGAGTGGTATAATAAAAACATTAAAAATGATGTAGGCATTGTTTGTAAAAAATGTGCAAAAAAATTACTTGCATTGTTGAAGTAAATAGCCTGATACTGAGATAAAATTTTGAGGAGATATTATGAGTGAAGTAATTACAGACACACAACTCTTAGAACAAGGATTGGTTCTTGGAACGAGAGAAGAATCGATGCAATATTGGCAAGCATATAAAAGATATGGTACTTCTCAAAAACATCCTGTGGATGCTATTTTTGATATGTTTGAAAAGAAAGTCAAAGAGCTTCAAGCTGAGCTGTCTCTACCGAAACAATAGACCGTTACTGCCTTTGTGGGCTTTAAATAAAATTAAGGAATTATAAGTGAATACACCTCTAGAAAAGTTATTAAACAAATTAGTGGATACAACAAAAAAACTCTTAAAGAAATCAAGCGAGCACGACAGCCTAAATGATTTAAGTTCTGTCTCTATTGAACTTATTAATAGTGCCTATAAGCAAGGATGTATTGATTCGGCAGATAAAGGAAAAAAAGTCTATTGTATTGATGAGCCAAACTATGCTTATGAAATAGTCAGAGAAGCTAGTGATGGCTACTATTATGCTGTTCTGTTTCATCCCTCACATTGTGACATTAAAGTCCTCACAGATAGTAAGAAAAATGAAACTTGGTTTGATACACAAGAAGAATGCTTGGAAGCAAGAATTAAAAAGCTTGAAAGAGATTTAGAACTTGAAAAAAACGCAAGAATGCGTAAATTACAATAGCCAGAAACTGATAATTAAAATTAAAGAGGGATAAAATGCACATACCACATCAGGAAATCATAGTAGAGTCAATAATATTGTTTGCATATACAGCAACACTGACGGCAAGCCTATTTAATGGAATATTTAGCACTCTTATAGGAACTACAATATTGTATTTCTCGGAAAAAAACGGAAAGTCTTTGTATGAAGCTTTTATGGGCATTTACAAAAAAGCTGGAATTGAAGAGTTCTACGGTTTAATTGTGATGCTAATGATAGCTCTAGTTTTAGGAGTAATAGTAATATTTAGAAGATATCTTGATAAAGACAGTGATGATGAATATGATGAAGGAAAGAATGTAATCTTGATGTTTATTGTGCTTCTTCCATATTATGCGTTCTTTAATATCACGTTCTTTGAAAATCTATTTTACTATATATTTTTCATTCCTGTTGCTGCGATAGCTGCATATCATGATATGGAATACACAGCGGTTCAAAAAATAGCAAAGTCTAAAAAATTATAAAAACAGACTAAAACTGAGCAGGGAGAGATATATGAGTGAAAGAAAAATAGAAAATTGTCCATTGTGCCAAGAAAATGTGTCCATTTATATTAGTAAAGTACTGGGGATCAATTCTGTGGGGCCGTATGGCGTTGAGGTGAAAAACGGATGAATATAGAGGAACAGCACTATTATCTCGTAGAGAAGTGTGACAAAAAAGAGTTTGAGGATGTGATCCACAGATGTATCACTAAATATGGGTTTGCACCAACTGGAGGTGTGTCTACATACACAAAGGATGGTTTGGTCGCATATTGTCAGGCGATGTACAAAGAGCCAAAAAAAGACAATGATCCGCTGCAAGACTCCAAAAGGCTAAAAAGCGGGATGGCGATTTTTCATCAAAATTTGTAGATTGTACAACAGGGAGAACAGATGCACAACACAAAAGAGACTAGAAAATTCCATGCTGGAAGCTTCTCTGTAACTGGAAACGAGGTTAAGATAAACCAAACCTTTGATGTGAGGAATCTATGGAGAGAAAAAAGGTTAAAATTATGAATAACCAAGCCATAGATCAAGCTATAAACAAACTGCATGTTTTAGTGCAGAAGAAAACAGGAGTTAGCAAATACATAGAAAATTATCTTGTTTCATTGGGACAAAAACACGAAGTAGATTTAGGATCACTATGTAATCTTGATAAGGAACATTTCAAGGCTTGCGCCACTTTATTTTTAGCGATACATGAGGAGTCCAAGTTTAACATATGGGAAAAACTCCACATGCTCGGATATAAAAAATAATTCCATGCTAAAATTATTTATTTTATTGGCGCCATTTTTACTGCTCGCAGATACCGGCATGCTCACAAAGATAGTTGACGGAGATACACTCTATTTTAAAGTGAATGGCAAAAAAGTCAAATGCAGAATCGAATATATTGATACTCCTGAGTCTAAAAACAACTCAAAACTCAAAAGAGATATTAAATACTGCAAAGGTATTTCGACTAAAAATATGATAAGTGCCGGTAAAAGTGCCACAAGAGCAGCTAAAAGGCTTTTAAAACTTGGAAATA
>WFQD01000410.1 GCA_015487265.1 Sulfurimonas sp.
AAGGAGAACAAAAACAGCTTAGAAACGGAACTTAATGTTACCACCGATGTTTGTAAACTTCGTTTTTCCAAGACTTGAACCATCACCAGCAGTTAGGTCATAATCAGTAGTTGTATATTCAACACCAACACTTAAATGCTCCCAAATTGTATAATCAACACCTGCACCATAACGAACACCACCACCCGTAACGGTATCAGTAGAACCATCAAAAAAAACATAATCCATAGCAGTACCATAGTAACCGATAATACCAAACACATCTAAATCATCAATAAAAGTCCATCCAAGATGAAGTTGACCGCCATAAGTTGACATATCGTTTGTAGTACCACTTGCAAACTTGAAGCTTTGATAGCCATAATCTACCTCACCCCCGAACAAAAAGTTTCCTGTTGACTCAAAATGACCATTGCCACCGAAACCTACTTCATAACCTGTTGTGCTTGGTTTAGAACTTGTATCTGCTTCTGTGCTATATGCACCACCCTTAATATACGCACTGTCTGCCATAACTCCACTTGCTAATGCCATTGCTACTAATGTAGTACCTAAGATTTTCTTCATTTTGTTAATCCTTTTGTTATGATTTACTATTTGTAGTTGTTGAAGAAACTTTTACTAAGTTCCCATCCTTATCATACTGATATACACCATCAAACATTTTAGTTATATCAAGTAATGTATCGTTACTTATATTATGTGTATTCTCCGCAATCATTGACTCCTTTATTTATGTGGATTTGTGTCTCAACTTTAGAATTGTAGAATTTGCAACGATAAAAATATTTATCACTAACAGTATCTAGTAAACTTTTACTAACTATAGTTAGTTGAGCAAAAATACTAATAAAAATATACTTATAGTAAGTTTAACTATAGGTATGTAATGAAAACAACAACAATCTCCAAGCAAGAGATGGATAGAATTTATAAAAAGATTGGTGAAAATGTTAAAAAGGCAAGGAAAGCTAAAAATGTTTCCCAGTTGGCATTGGCTCTTGCTATTGGGCATAAAGCTGTTGGTACTATTTCTATGGCGGAACTTTGTATCAATAATAAACACTTTAATATTGAACATCTTGTTAAAATTGCAGATGTGCTTGATATGAAAATTGAGGATTTTTTTGAGGGGATTTAGTTTTCTCTCATATTAAGAAAGGAAAAGCATTTTGAATATATTATGCCCTTATGTAGAAAACTAATCAAACTCCGTTATCACAAAAAAGACGAAGCGCTTTAATGTTCCACTCTATCCTTTTGTCTTTCCGATGACCTTTACTATATTGTCTCTTTTGTCTTGTTTTCTAGTAATCTCTAACACTTCACCATTCTAAGGAGATAATCCATATCATTAAAAAGCTTCTCTACAACAATCTCAACTGTTTCCGAACCATCTTTATTTTTCATATATTTATTAAATTATTAAGTTTTGTAACAAGTTGTTTATAGTTTATCACCTCTTTAGTGCTATAAACCAATCCTGCTTCTCGTTTTCTTGAATCATTTGAGTATATAATTTCTTTAACAACTTTATATTTTATATCTCCATCAACTTCATTTGGAGACCATACAATAATAATCAAAGGAAGATTGGATTGTTTAGATAATATATCAAACACTTTCCATCTTTGCTCATCGCCTTTTCTTCCGTTTCTTGGAGCAAACCATGTGTTATTGCAATGATTTCTCACTGTAACCCTCTGTGTGGTTTGAAACTCTACTAATGCTTTTGGAACACCACTTCTATTCGATAAAAATAAACCATCTAAATTGCCCATCCATGCATACTTGCATCTGCCTCTGAAGATATGGTCTATATTAGGCATTCCTGCTTCTTGTAGAGGACTAGACATTGTTAAATCTCTAATTTTTTTCGTCTCATTAATAAAATCACAAAAATTATTATATTTCTTTTTTAATTTTAATATTTTATTTTCAAATCTATACACATAAATACATTCGGGGTCATAAGAATAAAACACATATCTATAATATTCTCCTATAGATGCTGCAAACATTAATTTAGAGGATAGAAGTGGTTCTTCACTGTGTATAATTTTTGTTACATCGGTAATGTTCATAATATCAAAATCAACATCTGTAAACAATCTTCTGTCAAACAATCCGGTCACTCTATTATTTTTAATAGTATAGCCTTCATACTCTATAATTTGAAAATTCTCTGCTAATAATTTATTTTTAACCCAATTATTTTTATCGTTGCGTTCAGTAGTTTCTTTAATAATCATAATTTTGAATCCTTAGAATAGCTTTTTCATAATATCCATGCTCAGTATCATTTTCCCAGCCAATATATTTTCTTTTTGTTTTTATGGAAGCGATAGCGGTTGTTGCACTTCCCATACAATTATCCATTACAAGATCATTTTTATTTGTATATGTATTAATTAAATATTCAAACAGTTCTATTGGTTTTTGGGTTGGATGAATGTTCCCTTGATTTGGATTGGGTATTTTAAGCACACTTGATGGATAGCCTGTGTGAGTTTGCTTTTTAGAGTTTGATTTCCACTCGTTATAACTTCCTGTACTTTTATTACCTCCACTTATCGAGCCTTCTTTAAGTCCTTGCGGATTATAGGTGCATGGTTTTTTATAAAAGACCAACACATCCTCATGTGTTCTTAAAGGTTGTTTTTTAGCATTTAAAAAATTTGTCTTCAAGCTTTTTTCCCAACACCAAGCGTATTTAAACATTTTTTTATTACTTTCAATCAGATGAGATGTAAATGGTTGTGAAGAAGTTAAAACAATTGCTCCGTTATCTTTAATTATCCTATTGTAATGAGTCCAAAGACCTTTTTTATGTTTTTTGTTCCATTCTCTTTTAGCTTCTTCTAAAGATATGTTATTTTTGTAGCAATAGAGAAAATATTCATCTTCTTTTAATTGTTTAATTTTACCTTTTATTTCAATCTCCATATAGTCATTCAATGGTATCACGCTATCCCATTTATTTTGAGTAGTGCCATAAGGCAAATCACAAAGTATCATATCAATAGATTTATCTTTGATTCTTTGCATACCTATCAAACAATCTTCATTATATATTTTGTTTATCTCTAATCCATATCTTTCTATTTGTTGCTCTTTTGTTAAAACTTTTTCATCTGTTACTGCCTCTTTTATAGGTACAGTCATTTTACAAATCCTCTAAATAAAGTTTTTTAAGCCCAAGAGCTTTAAATATTTGAAGTGCATAGGCAAAACTAAAAGTTCCACGATGGAGCTTATTAGCTATATTTGCTTTAGTTTCATCTACGCCTATATCTTTCATTTTTTGTGCAAGTTGCTCATAATCTAAATCTTGCTTTGTAAGTTCAATCTTTATGATTTTACTTGCTTCTTTTTTAAAATCTACTTCGCTCATGCTATACCTTAATATCAGTAATCAACAATTATAGCTTTTTAAATATCAAATATCAATTTAAAATACTATTTTTATGATATGTCTACTAATTGTTATTGACTTTCCTAAGTTCAATACTAAATATAACATTACTATATTTAAATAAAGGACACAGCATGAACCAGCATTTCCTACTATTAGCAAAAGCAAGAACACTCTCGGAAGTTAAAGTTCCACGAATGAGTGAAGATGAGGCAAGAGAGGTGTTTGAAAATCTTAGGGGATATTCTAGGTTTAAACTGGTAGAAATTTCAATTAATTTATAAACCTTGGAATTATAGTAATAAATATTTTTTATCAGTTGTAAGCTTTAGCTATAATTTTGCTATATTCTTACAAAAAGATATGCTAATGTCAAAACAAAAAATTGAAGAACTCATTCCAAACCTAATACGCCAAATCTCTAATGGAAAAGGTGTGTCTGTAGCCGAAGTTGCTAAGAAGTATAAAGTAAGTGCAGATGGAGTAAAAAAACAACTGCGTGAAGTGCGAGATAAATTCTATAAAGATTGCTTTGGTTATGATGCTAGCACAAGAAAATGGGCAGTGAAAAATGGATATCTAGGATTTTTACAAAAAGAGATACTTGAACCTGAAGAAGCGGTTGTACTGACTGCGATACATAGAAATAAAAAATCTCACGGCAAACTTATGCCAACTTGTGAAAAAATAGTTGATAGCTATACAAAACGGGCAAAAAGCTATATGTTTAAGCAACATATTGCCGAAGAGATCACATCAGAAATGGATAAAACTTTTGCTCTTTTAAAATATGCTATCAATAATAAAAAAGTTGTGGAGTTAGAGTACAACGATAAAATACGAGAAGTGTATCCGTACCGCATAGTTTATATAGAGTATTACTGGTATCTTATCTGTGCAGAAAACAATCAAATCAAGTCGTTTAGGGCTTCGCTTATTAAAGACCTTGATGTTTTGCTTGATACCTATGAATATGATTTTGACAATGTAGATGAAAGACTACAGCTTGCAATGAATGCTTATGTTGACTACCATGAGCCATATAAATATATAAGCGTCTTTGTGTGGGAAAAGATTGTCAATCATGTAGATTTAGCTGCTTACTTTGATGCATGGAGAAAACTTGACGATATTACAACTATCAATGGTAAGCAGTTTCAAAAGTTTGAAGTAATGACAACAAACCCCAACTTTGATGATATTACCCCTACAATTCTAAAATATATGCCAAATATCATTGTGGATGAACCACAAGAGCTTATTGAAAAGATAGAGACTATTTTACAAGACTACCAAAGTATCTACAAAGCATAGTCGCACTAATACAAGCTAAGTCCATAACATTTATAAAATTCAGAAGATTCGTTTTATGAAAGAGTTGAAGTACCTTTTCAGCACTTCCGCCATTAGGTAAGCCCGCTATATTTCTATAACCGCCCATATTCGTTAATTCTGATAAAATCATACTGTTCTTTTATTGAAAAAGCAAGATTAAAATAATGCCCGTACTTTTTTAATGGAATTAAGGGGAATTATAAATCAAAAATCAATTTAGTGATAAAAATATTTATCACTATAAATAGTACCATTTTAAAATCAGATAAATGGGAGATGCACATGAAAACAGATATTTTACAAGAATATGGAATTGCGAAAAGTGATGTTGTTTTTATTGAGACAATTAAAGGCACAAGAGCATGTTTATGTGCAAGAGTTCCTCTCTCAGCAAATGATGAAATTGCATTTAAAGTGTTTGGAAAATACTTTGAAGATTTTTTTGCCTTAGAAGCTGATAATTGGTTTCAAGAGGTACAAAATAGAGCAATCATGGCTGGTTTTGCCAATGCTGGTGATATATCAGATATAGCGAAAGAAGTTATAATGAGTGCATTTGAAGCATATTTGCAGGAAAAAGATATAGAGATAGTGTGTGATATAGAAAGAGAGAAATCTCCATTTTATGCAAACAAATATAATGATTTTGGGGTGCATAAGTTGGCTTCGTAAAGAAACCAGCAATTAAGCTTTTGTAATGATAAAAATATTTATCATCAAAAATGCTATAGTTTTACAAAGGAGTAGGCTATGGAATCGCAAAAATCACTATTTTTTCAAGAGGAGTCAAAACGATATTTAAGTATTGTATATAATGATGAGCCCTATCAAAGTGATATAAAAAAACTTTTTGATGCAGAAAAGTTTGATAAGCTTTTAATATGTACTTTTGTATCGTCCCCAAAATACTTTTTTAAAGAAACAAAGTCATTTGAGTCAATAGAGTGAATTCTTGGTATTGAAGATAGTGCTAATGCTCAAAAGTATATTTTTGATGTAAAAAATATAAGTGATTTCTTTAAATCTCTCGATAAAAAAATTTTGAATAAAATTGGTGATAATCAAATCCAGATACGATTCACAAATTTAAATAGAACGATACACTCAAAAATTTATATACAACTTAATACAACGACACATGAATCAAGGGTGATGATAGGCTCTGCTAATTATTCAGCTACAGCATTTGGGAATAAAAAGCAGTACGAAGAGCTTTTGGTTTATGATAGCTCATATAACAAAAAACTAACAGATTACTATCTCCAAAGATACGAAGATATTAAAAGTGATACTATCGATTTTGTTCCTGATAGAGTTAAGAAGAAAATTAAATCTGAAGAAATGAAGGTTTTAACCCTTAGCAATGAGGAGAGTTTAGAGATTTTACAAGAGCGAATGGATGCTGTACAAGCTATTGTAGCTATTCCTGATGTTTTAGATGAGAGTATAAAAGCTACAAAACAGGTTTTAGCACAAGCTGATGAAGAGATAAAAAAAGAGTTGCAGAGTGTTGCAGCTACAAAACAGCTTATTGAAATTGTCACTAAGCCAACAAAGGGGAAAATAGCGTTTATCAAGTCGGCACAATTCGTTAAACAAAAAGAACAAATTATTACTAAGGTTTTACATGAGAAAAAGATAGTGAAGGAATTCAAAGATAATCGTATAAATCTAATTTACAGTGAAATAGATTCACAAATCCTTCTAAAGAACAATCATGATGATAAACTTGTTTCTTATGCTAAAAAAGCAGACGAAAGCATTCTTAGAGAGAAACTTATATTGTTAGAAAAATTTATATCTGCATACACACAATATACAATGAACAATGAAGGTGACACCCAAAAGAGAATTTTTGAAGCAATCTTATATTCGTTCTCATCGGTTTATATTTGGAGACTTCGAGAGGAAGCCATTCATCAACAAGGAAGAGAAGAAATCAAGAGTGCAATTCCTCTTTTTATGCTTATCGCAGGTATGGCACAATCAGGCAAAACACACCTTATAAAATTTATTTCGCAAATCATGGGCAACCATGGGGAATATTATCACTATATTAAACAAGCGAAACTTTCATCAATGAATCAGATTAACCCTCAAATTATCAATCAATTCTTTTGTGAAGAGAAGCTCACTCCGATATTTGTTGATGAAATTGAAAAAGATTATTATAGCTCTACTAGCACCTCCAGTGGATATAAAGGAGAAAGCTATATTAAAAATTTGACTAATGCTAAAAATGGCAAGCATCCATGCATGATAGCGACAAGCAACACGGATTTCAGTGCAAACTCGCAAGTTATGAGAAGAATGTACTATATTCAGTTGAACAACCCTTTTGACTCAGACAAAAAAGAGGAAACAGCAGAATATTTTACAAATATACTCAATGAATTTGGAGTAGAACTTTATCAGGATTTTTTATTCCACTTAGAGGAGAAGTTTTTAGAAGGGATTAAAATTGATGTCAACGATATTTTAGCTCCAGCACGGGATGTATTCCTTGATTATTTCGAGCGATTAGATATGAAAATACCGTCATATTTTTCAAAAAACAGAATTGATGATTACTATTTAAGAGGAAAGGTTATGTGGGGAGACCTTTATAAGGTAAAATATAAAGGGTTTAAAGAAGATAAAAAGGCTAATATTATTTTGCTTGATGATGAATATGTATTTGGCTCAAAAATGAGTGCTAATCGAGAAAAGAAAGAGTTGTTACAATACTTGCCTATCGGTGTTCTTCGAGAGGAGAAAGGGATAGTGCGGCTTGATTATCAAAAGTTTTTTCGATTTATTGAGAAAAAATCAAGAAATAGCGGTTTTATTGCTAAAATACTACAAGGATAATATAATGAAATATGATATACATGAAAACAGCAAGCAACTCGCAGAGAAGTTGTCAAACCTAACAGATAAGATAGTAATGGAACGCAGAGAGACAATTTCAGAAGCATTAAATAATGCCAAATTGGAAGTTGGTAAATGGCAGGAAGTAGATAATGTTGTTTGTGTGTTTTCTGATTTAATGAATTCCACACAAATTTCTTTAGATAAGCAGAAAAAAACAGTGGCTAAAATTTTAGAGAATTTAATTGTACCATTGCAGGATATTCATCGTGCTTTTGGATGTGAGTTTATTGATATTAAAGGGGATGGTGGCATTTTTTTATATTCGGGAGAAGGTGCGGAAGTAAGATCTTTTTTAGCTTCTGTTACTGCAAATACTTTTTTCATGCAGGAAGCTAATAATCTTGAAAGCAATTATGATATCAAATTTAGGGTTTATAGCGGAATCCATAAAGGTAATATATTACTTAAAAGAGTTGGTGCTAGAAAAGATAATTTCCCAGTATGGGCAGGGGATACCGTTAATATTGCTGCATTAATCACAAAAGAGTTGAAAAAAAATATAAAACAAGAAGACTTTTATATAGGTGTTACAAAAGAAATATATACTAAATTTGATACAAATGAGTTGCGCAAATATTTAATTTTATCGTGTGGATGTAACAGCGAAAGCAAAACATTGCTTTGGTATCATAGAACTTTTACAGGCGGAAAGGGTAGGCGATATTATTATATGCATACAAATTGGTGCCCTAGCCATGGACAGTCTTATTTAAATAGTGTTTTGGAAATAATTTCATAAGGCGGTAATGGATGTTGAGTCAAAAAAATATAATTAGCGATAGTGAAAAAATAAAAATTGATATTTTAAGAGATGCTTTAAAGGATGCCTCTGACACAGTAAGATTCTTGGATAGAAAAATAGCATTTTTAGTGTCATATAATGCTATTTTTCTAGGCGTACTAGGGAGTTTTTATATTAAAGAGGATATTACAGATATTGGTTCATGGGAAGTTCCATTGATTATATTGTCCGTTTTATGGGTTTTTCTTGTTGGTTGGACTATGGAACTCGTTAGCCCAGTTCAAAACCCAAATGATGTCTTTGATACAAAGATAGATAAACAATTTGCTACAAATATGTTTTTTATTCTTACTAAAAAAGCTGAAACACATCATCTAAACGATTTGCTGAGTACTTTTGACAAGGAAATCATGAGCGAGGACAGCATTAAAAAACTTCTACTTAAAGAGATTGTAAAAGTATCATTTATTAGAGATAAGAAACTCAAGAAGATTCAGTTGAGTGTTAGAGCAAGTGCATTATTAACTGTTCTATCCATATATACTTTTATGGCTTACATTTATTTTTGTAGTTAAAGTATCTTTGTTGGCATAAAAAAATTTATATATTATTTCTTTGATTAAAGTACTGAACGATTTTAAGTGGAATATAAAAAGATTTTCCACATAAAGTTACATAGTACTTTTCATTCTTTGATTTATGGATATTATCAAAAGAGATAAAAACATTTTGAGGAACATTAACCCAATGTAAATAGCCAATAATTGTTCTAAAAATATAAGCTTCCTTGAAATGCTTATCATGGGGATTTTGCATTATTTTAATGAGTCTTCCTTTGAGAATTTGGTGAGAGACCTTAGGGCTTGTTAATGTTGCTTTTGGAGCTGCTTTAATATCTAAGTTATATTGATATGTATTAGAAATAAAATTGATAAAACCTGTAAGAGTTGCTCTTTGCCCAGAATATAAAAACAGATAGCCCTCTAAAGCATATTGTGTAGGAATGGTTTCTTTAAAATTTTGGCAATATTTTAAAAATTTAACTGCGGGAGTTAAAGCAAGACGAATAGAACGAAGAGTAGTCTTTTTGGCTTGAAGTCGTACAAGAAGAAATTTGTAATAATTATGGATTAAGTTGTATGCCAAAGTGTCTTTCCCAAAAGTTCTTAAGTGTTTTTGAATTAATCTGTAATTTGCATGTTTCTCCGAGGTAACCTTGTTGATGGTTAAAAAAGCAATTTCATCTAGGTAAATATGTATAAGATAATTTTTTTTGTGTGTTGCATCTGCAATTGAGTTAAGAAGTTGCTCGTAAGTAGGTAAAGATTGAAGTTGTTGAGCTAGAGCGTCTATTTTGAAGAAATAAGTCTGATATTTATGCAAGTGCATAGCAGTATACAGTACACCTCTTCGGTTTTTTAACCAATATGCAAAGCCGATAAAATATTGTTGCATCCAACCAGAATATATCTGAGAGTACAAATTTATTTTATGTTTTAAAATTTTTTCATAATTACAGTTTGGGCATACTGTCCCAAATCCAGCAGGGAATTTACTGTGACACACTTTACAATCTCTTTCATATTCTATAGAGCAAATCTTACATAAAGGTTTTTGCATTAAAGTGTAGGTAAAGGGTTTCCTTCTATAGTGGCAATGACTGCATGGTTTATGTTTTTTCGGTGCCATGATATTATAAAAATTGTTCTATCTCTTTAAAAAGTTTATCAACTTGAGACGGTGCTTTAGGGGATATGGCTCTCGAAGTAGTTGATAGGTTGGGATTTTTTTTCTTCTTGCCAAGCATAGGTGAATCATGGAGATGTTGGACTAGCGATTCAATGGTTGGAGAAAGATTTCTGTAGGTGAATAAAAATCTATGTTTTGATATATTAAACTCTTTGAATAGCTGTATTATTTCGTGAAGTGAATATTGAAATATTTTTGAGCAGGCAAACAGTAGATATTCCCTATCTCTTACCGTCATACGATTAAAGGTAGCATTGTTTTTAGTCATAATTGCATATGAAGGTAAAGCTAAAAACCTTAAAAGAGATGGATGGTAGTTATATTTATTTGCTTTTGCAAAAAAGGCAAGAAAAATATGAAGAGTTGCAAAAAAGTCTTGTCTGTTTTGTGTTGTAAGTTGAAATGGACTATCGATATTATGAAATGCCATATGATTGAGAGCTTTTTGGAACAATAGTACTTCATCATTAGTATCCTTTGTTGGTGAATCCCTTAAATCAGCTCCACATGAAGAGCATAGGTATATATATGGTTCTAGGTAAGAGAGTTTATGTGGAGAGAAAATGGTGTCACATTTTTGACATCGCAAAATAAGTAATTTTTTATGTAGAGGACAGGCAACATTCCACGCAAGTTTCCATTCTCGTCTAAGATAAGCTGTTTTATCATCTTGTAAACAATAGGGACAAAAGTATGCACCACCTGTTTTTACAAATCCTTTTAATCCTATGGGGAGCACAAAATACCATTTTTTATGGGGATTGTTCTTAGGGTAGAGAGCAAGATTGTCTATTAATGGCTCCAACGTAAGAGAGACAACCTTTTCTTTGGACAAAGAAGCTAGTTTGCAAAGCCGGTCTTTTAAATCCTCTGGTATATATCTATCTAAATCTCTATACCAAACACTATTTTGCCTAAAAATTGACAAAGCGAAACTTTTTGGATCAGTTCCATTAGCAAACGCTGTTCGGACAATCCATGAGCTTAGAGTTTCATCTGAATATGGCTTAGGCTCAATAGCTATCTTCATAGTTATACCGGAATAATTCGTGATGTAAGTGTACTTGTTGGTTTTACCCATTGAAACTTTCGGATAATGTCAACTGTAATCTCTTCAATATCATTTTCTATTGCATATGTAGCACACTCAATAAG
>WFQD01000411.1 GCA_015487265.1 Sulfurimonas sp.
CCTTTATTCTTTATATTCCTCACATAAAGAAAGAAAAACTATTGTCTGCTTCATTATATACATATAATGGTTTTTTATATTTTTTACTAAGTTCAAAAGAATGCTTAGTTCCTTTACTTTTACCATCCCAAAAAGCAATACCAAAATCCGCTTCTCTCCAGATTAACTCGTTCCTAATAAATCCAGCTTTTTTACCATATTTATCCCACTCTGGAATAAATTCAATTAATTCAAGATCATGTTGTTTTGCAAATTCAGAAGCTAAAGAGTCCGCTCCTTTAGCTCCTCCACTCACAATAGTATCTACTTGGATATTATTTATGATCCAATTCATTTTTTCATTGAATATTTCTGCATTATTAAATGAACGACTACCAACAACTGCAAGTTTCATGAGTTAGTCCTGAGCTTCAACTCTACAATGAGATTTCGGAGTCTCCCAATATTCAACAGCAACAACCTTTACTCCTGGCAAATCTTTCATTTTTTCTTGAGCAATTCTTAAAAACCAAGCTGTAAGGTTTTCAGAAGTTGGTACAAAATCTACAAAAATCATACCCTCATATTTTTCAAAAATAGCCTGTGCCTCTTCCTTTGTCCCTAATCCTTTTTTTACAATTTGATCACAATAATTTCCAATAGCAACCATATTTGGTACCCAGAAACCTTCATCTTTTTTTATTTTCATTTCTTCTGTTGAAATTAATGAGGCTTCTTCTTTAAATAATGGATCCTGCAAAGCAAGGATAAATTTATGATCAAGATTATCATCTATAAAATTTTTAAACCATCCCAAGTGCTTAAAATCAGTAACCATCCCTGTTTTTTCCACGTTAGAAATTTCTCCAGAATCATGGTTAAAATCGGTGGTTAGAAAAATTTTAATTTTTCCCTGATGTCCATGCAAATGCCTACATGCCAAGCAAGTGTCATTATTGTGAGTATATTCCGGATTTAGTGTCTGGTTAAAAACCCGATGCCCATAGCAAAAGTCAAAACTTTTATCAATAGTGTATTTTATCATTTTATTTTCCTTTTTTTAATTATCTTCTTTATTTTCGCATTTCCACCAATGTACAAGACATTCACAATTATAAATTCTTTCATATCCATAATTATCAAGATTATCCAACACTGGACAAGTACATCCTGGTATATTTAAATTATATTTATGAAATTTTTCTGATAATGGAAATCCCCATAGGGATTGTAACTGATATTCTAAATTTTCGATTCTAACAGAAATATTTTTAAGAATTTCTTTCTTTTCTTCTTGTGTTTTGTCGCTATCTAAAATTTTTTCAGATTTTTTATAAAGTTTATCTATAATATCATATATTCTAATAATATGTTTTTTCTGTTCTTCTGAAACAGATTGTTCTTCTAAAAGTTTTTTATTGAGCAAATGGTTTCCATGTTTTTCCCATTTTTCTGAATCATATTCCATAATTAACTCCTATAAGTCTTCAGGTATTTCAGGTATTCCTGGAACGGCAGGAATAGATGCTCCTGGTTTGTTTGGAGCATTAGATGTTGTTGGTGCAACTGCATCTGAGCTCTCCGGTGCTGTATTAAATCGATTCTCTTGAGGACCACCGGATCCACTATTGAGACCATTACTATTTTTAATATTAGGTCCTGTAGGTGTTATTGACACTGAGGGCGAAAAATTCGCCGGTGCTGATGATTGTGGTATCGGTGGAACTGGTTCGGCTTGAAAATTTTTCCAGAAATCCCAAGAACTGTAACTATTCAAGTATAGCTGTTTTATATTTTCTATAAATTTCATAAATGACAATAACTGGAAGTATCCCATAATTCTAAACTGTTTATATTGTCTTGTTGCATTGTCATATATATTAAAAACTACCATTTCAGGAATAGAAGTGACAAAAGCGCATTTTTGATTTTGACCTGCTGTGTTTCCAGAGGCGGTATTGCATAGTCTTACAAATTCTCCATTCGGAGTAATAGTTGAACTATTATGTAAAGCCTCATGTAGTATTCCTTCAAGAATACTTAGAGAAGAAATATCAAGTCTAAGTTCATAAGAAGGAACTTCTTTTTCAAATAAATAATCTTCTTGTTGAAGTTTAAATTTTAATTCACAGTAAAATTTTTCATAAAAAATCTGACCAAATACTATAAAAGAAGGCTTGACATTTGAATCAAAAACACCCGGTCGAGTATAATTTCCTTGAATTTCATAAACAGGAAAGTTCCCTGTGACTAAAAATGATTTTTTCATTGTGTTCCTCCATAAGTTTTATTGAAATATTCTTCCCTTTTTTCTTTTTGGATTTTATATGCTTCAGGCATCGCTTCGACAACTGAAGGAACATTATCATGGAATTTTTCATGACATTGTTTACATAAAACAACCCATTCAACTTGATTCGTTAAATGTTTATTCATTATTTCTTTGCATATATCGAATTCATCAAGTTCATCTAAATCATTTTTATAAATATGATCTTGAAGACATGAATCAACGATATCAAATAATGTTTGTGGGTAATGATGAGACTCAGGTTTTAAGAAATGCATTTCTCCTTCACATATAGGACAAGTAGTTACTCCAATTTTAGAACGTTTTTGCCATACATCATACTGAAAACTTCTTCTGATTAGAAATTCCAATTTCTTAATTACTTTTGCATAAGTTCCTTCATGAGAAAGATCATAACCCAACCAATCTAGATTTTCATCCATTGAATTCCTTTATAAATTTATTCCAATATTATCAATATGAACTTTTTTTATATAATTTATCTTTTTATCTATTTCCATATTTTTTTTAATGTCAAAAAAATGCAGATAATTTTTATGAGACATTTTGATATCCTTACTGCCTTTGATAATTTTAAGAGCTTCATGTAAAATA
>WFQD01000412.1 GCA_015487265.1 Sulfurimonas sp.
CCTTCGGGTAACACAGAGGAGCCTACACTCATCGTTACTCTTTCTCACCTTAGCTATGGCTAGGCTTTCAAAAGAGTGCCTTGATTGTAAACTCCTCTGTGTTACTGAGAGGTATTAGGGTTTTTAGAGGTACCCATAAGTAAGAGTAAGCATTTGATGTTCCAAAAGATTAGTTGTACTGTTTTGCAAACCTATCGAGACAGTGCAAATCTTTTTTATAAAAGAGACTCACACTATCTTGCATATTTGAAAAAATTTCTTCAGGGGTCTCTCCATCAACGGGGTAGCTGAGTAAAAAAGAGTTGAGGTACTGTGCAAAAAATTCATCAAACATTGTTTTTACAATCTCTGCTCCATATTTATCGGTATAGGGGAGGACAAAAAAATAATCTCCTTCCTGATTGACAATTGAGTCAGAGGTTCTTAAAATTTGGAGTAAAGAAGCATCAACAACCTCTTGCGCTACTGAGGAAAAATCACAATACAAAAGTGTAAAGCTCTCCGCACGATTTTCATCGAGTCTCTCAGAAATACCGATGTTAAGTTGCATAAGTTGTTTAAAATTGTCAAAAGAGAAGTGTATACCAGCCATTATCACACCTTATATAAGATGGAAAAAGTATATCAAAAAAAAGGTTAATTTAATTCGCCCCGTTTTAATTTTGCAATTTTTCCACGTAATTTGCGTATATAAAATGCTTTTTCTTCAAAACTAATGTTTTGTTGTATGTTGATTTTTTTAAGTTCTCGCTCATAGTGTCGTGAGAGAAATGTAATGAGTTCGGCGCTAAGTGCTGCTTCGCTCTCAAGTGTAACTATACTTTCATCTACTGCTATTGCCATGAGTTCGGGTGTTTCTTTATCTGCTTTGAGGGCTAAAGAGAATTCACGGGCATGAAATTGAAATAGGGAAGGGTCAATGACATCTAAGATGGTATTGGTAAATTGTGGTTTTTCTAAAATTGTTTTAATGAGTGAGAGTTCCCACATATCTTTGTGTGTATTGTTCGTGTGTATTTGTGTGGGTGCTGTATTTACAGAATTATTGAGTTTAATGAGTGAGGGCGAAACTCCTAAGCCTCCCAAACGCGGTGCAAGGTAAGTTTTGTACTCCTCTTGTAAAATGGGAGAGAGCGTTTTAAGGTAACTCACACCCTCTTGCATACAAGCTTCTTTGGCTTTTGGGTCTTGTAAATCAAACAAAGAGAGTATCTCATCTAAAACAAACTCTATAAAAGGTTTGGGAGAACGAAAAATAGTATTCAACTCTTCCACACGTCCCTCTTTTACCATATCGGCAGGGTCTAATCCACCTCCAAAGACAACCACCCCACCATGAAATCCACTTGCACTTAAAAGTTTACTCGCTTTAAGGGCAGCTGCTCGTCCTGCTTTATCGCCATCATATGCCATAATGACTTTAGGCTCTCCTTTGCGAAGAAGCGGTAAATGTTGCTGGGTTAATGCTGTTCCTAAAGTAGCCACCGCATGCTCAAAGCCTGCTTGGTGAAGCATAATCACATCTAAATACCCCTCGGTAATGATAATCTCTTTGCGTTTATAAAGGGCTTGTTTGGCATGGTGGTAGGCATAGAGTAGACGAGATTTGTTAAAAAAAGGTGTCTCAGGGGAATTGACATATTTGGCTTGATGCCCTGTTATGGTTCTGCCTCCAAAACCAACTAAAGCACCATTAGCTGAGTGGATGGGAAAAGTGATTCTCTCGATGAAACGGGCAAAGTTTCTCCCCTCAGAGTAGCCGACAACTCCCATCTCCACCGCTTCATTCATAGTAAACATTTGCGATTTTATATAGTTTATTGTTGCATTTGTATCGGGAGCATACCCTATACCAAATTTTTCTACACTACTTTCATAGATACCTCTCTCTTGAATGTACCGCATAGCGGTTTCTTTTGAGGGTAAGAGGTTTTGATACCAAGTATTTAGACTTTCCATGACTTGCGAACGGGGTTTGTTGTTTTTATTGTCCGTATAAGAGAGGGTAAAGTTGTAAGAATCGGCTAATTTTTCAAGGGCTTGGGGGTAGTTGAGCTTTTCATACTCCATGACAAATTTGACACTATCTCCGCCAGCACCGCAGTTTCCAACAGCAAAATGATTTGCTAAAAATGTATGTGTGCTATCTTTGACTGTTATATCGTAAACTAACTCTTCATAACCAATATTTTTGATTTCTTTTACTTTTATAAAAAGATATTGTGTCCCATCAATATACTCATAAAAACTCTCTATAGATTCTCGTTGCTTAAAGTAAATAGTATAAGATTTTTTATGCTTTACACCATCTTTATCTACACTTTTTTGAGTAGTACGGCAAGTTGGTAGTTTACCTAAAGAAATTGCCAAATCTAGTATCTCATTTGCTAAGGTATCACTTATCGTATCATAAGTTTGTCTACTATAACAGCCATCTCCATCCATTAGTCCTTGAAATAATGACTCACGAAGTGTTTTATCTAAAGAGTTAAACCAAAATGGATATGCTTTATTTTCAGCTCCTTTGTTAAATAATTTAGCAAAAATATATTCTAAATTTGTACTTGAAATAGTGACTTCTAAAGAGCTTGGTCTCTCTGGACGAAAGAATAGTTTTGCCTTTTTGTTAAAAAGTTTCTTAACAATATACACAATCTTTTGAGCATATTTCTCTTCTTTTGCTGAGATGGAAAACTTTATACCGCCACGATATGTGCTCCCTTCTGCAACATAAAAACCAGCTAACCACATAAAATCTTTATCAAGTACTATAGTCTCTATTTGCTCTACATCAGGACCAAAGTTCTTTTTTTCCCAAAAAGATGAGACATCTATAAAGTCTTTTTGAAGAACATCTCTACGTACTGGATATACAAAGTAATCACCAAGAGCCACATCATTTGCAAATGCTCTTTTAATTTTGAGGTTATTCCCTCTTTTTTTTTGTTTGATACGACCATAAAATTTTAAAGGTCGTGTTTTCTCAACCCTTAGATATGGAAGCTCTTTTATAGCATCTTCTTTTTTTATCACGAGCATATCATGGTTTTGAGTAAAACAAGAAACTTCAGCACTCAATGCTGTTGTAAATGCCAAAATATTAAACTCGCTCGTATGATATACAGACTCTATAACTTCTGTCTCTAAACCATTAGCTGCATAAACTTTATCACCAACATCTACATCTTTAATGCTTCTATAGCCATCAGGAGTCATGATCTTTTGATACGGGGGTAGACACCCAAAACAGTGGTAAATTTGCTTTTGGGGACTCACTACAAAGGAGGGAGATTTTTCATCATGAAAAGGACAAGGAGCCTTAAAGTTCCCCCCTGCTTTTTTGAGTTCTACATAACTTCCAACAACATCAACAATATCAAGTCGAGCCTTGAGGGCTTCTATGGAGTCTTGTGTAATCATAGGTGAGATTATACACAAAAGATACACAAAGAGAAGTTATAATACTCCAAAGGAAAGAGAATATGATAACATCAATAGTATTTGCAGCAGGTTGTTTTTGGGGTGTAGAGAAACATTTTGAACATATGCGGGGAGTTGTAAAGGCCGAGTCTGGGTATGCAGGGGGCACATATGCCAATCCAACATATGAAGATGTCCTAAGCATGCGAAGATTAAAACCAAATAGTGCAACAAAAAATTATGCAGAGTCAGTCAGAGTTACTTTTGACACAAGTAAAACAGATGCAAAAACACTGATAAAATCTTTTTGGGAACTCCATGACCCGACACAGTACAATAGACAAGGTAATGATATAGGGAATAATTATAGAAGTGCTATTTACTACACCAATGCACGCCAAGAAAAAATTGCATATTCTACTGAAAAAGAGTATCAAAAGCTGCTTAGCAAAGCAGGATATAGCACGATAAAAACAGAAATAAAGCCTTTAGTGAAGTTTTATCCAGCAGAGAAATACCATCAAGATTATCTTGAGAAAAATCCTTATGGGTATTGTCCAAATCATGCGACTGGTGTGAAGTTTTCAACAGTAAAAACGCAAGAAAAAGTAGTGACACCCCTAGGAGGGAAAGAGATTTTAGTTATAACATCTGAAAATTATTGCCCTTATTGTGAAAAGTTTAAAAAAGAGGTGAGCTCTCTTTATCATGGTTCAGTTCCTTTACGCACAGTATTTGCAAAAGATTTGAAAAATTTTCACTTGCAAACAAAACTGTTTGCAACACCGACAATATTGTTTATAGAAAATGGTAAAGAAGTGATAGGGCATCCCGGATATATGGATGCAAAACAGTTTTATAAAACTTTAGGGGATTTTAAATTAGGAAAAAATTCTCAAGCCTATAATGTTGCGTTTTATGAAGGGACAGATGCTCCAGGGTGCAAACAGTATGATATTTTTAAAGATACTCCCGATGGTGTTTTTGTCGATAAGCTGAGTGGCGATGTTCTTTTTGATACCCGCGATCGATTTCACTCTGGAACAGGGTGGCTCAGTTTTTATAAAGCTGCAAAGGGTGCTGTTATTGAAAAAGAGGATAATAGCTATGGTATGCAACGAACAGAGATTGTTGCGAAAAAAAGTGGGATTCATCTTGGACATGTATTTCCAAGAGCAGATGGAAGACGACGCTTTTGCATCGATGCAACTGTTTTAGAGTTTATCCCAAGAGATAAACTCTAAGCACTGTTTTAATAGAGTCCTAAAATCTCAAACTGGAAATACCAAATAGCGATAGAAAGAAGATACCCTACAAGAATCGTCCAAGCATGTTTCATATGTGAACCAAAGGTATAAATACCGCGAAGTTTGCCCATAACACCAACACCAGCAGCCGAACCAAAAGAGATAAGACTCCCACCAATTCCCGCTGTCATCGTGACTAACATCCATTGTGCAGTGTCCATATTTGGTGATGATTTCAGTATTGCACTCATAACTGGGACATTATCTACAATGGCAGAGAGGAAACCTACACCGACATTGGCAGCTGTCGAGCCTATCATTCCATAAAGATGGTGAACATACTCTAAGAAACCTAAAAAGTGTAGGGCACCTACAGCAGAGAGAATACCAAAGAAGAAAAGTAAAGTGTCATTCTCTACTTTTTGCATATTGACATAAATGTTAAAGCCATGTTGTCCACTCTTATGAAGATGTACAGAGTACATTTTGAGTATACCCATACCAAACATCATACCCCACATTGCAGGGAAGTGGAAAAATTGGTGTCCTAAAACAGCGATGACAATTGTAAGCACACCAAGATAGGCAACCCCTATCCCACCATCTAAAACCTTTGGTTGTTTTTCTGTGGAAGCATCAAAAGGCGGTTGTCCTTTGGGTACTGACATAGAGAGTAAAAAGGCCGTGACACCCCAACCGAGTACAGAAGCAGGGAAAAGATACAAAAAGTCTACAAACTCACCCTTTCCAGCCGTCCAAGACATAAGTGTGGTAATATCACCAAATGGAGACCATGCACCCCCGGCATTTGCTGCCACAACGATGTTGATAGCTCCCGGAACGAGAAAGTTTATATTTTTCTTGTCTATCGTAAAGAGTACAGTTGAGAGAATGAGTGCGGTTGTAAGGTTGTCTGCTACCGGAGAGATAAAAAATGCTAAAAGACCTGTAAGCCAAAAGAGTTTTTTATAGGTGTAGCCTTTTGAGACAAGCTTGTACTTCATAAGGTCAAAAACACCGCGTTCTATGAGAGTCTCTATGTATGTCATTGCAACAAGTAAGAAGAAGAAAATCTCTGCAATCTCTAAAATGAGGTGCTCTAACTCTTCATGAAGGGGGTCGGGATTAAGCCCATTGAGTGCATAGTAGATCCCTATGAGCATAAACATAAAAGTTCCTGCAAAAAGGGCAGGTTTTGCCTTGTTTACCTCGTATTTATCTTCGGTTGCAATAAAATAATATGCTATTACAAAAACTGCTAAACTGAGCCATCCAACCCATGTTGTGGCTAGGTTTATGTCTGTTGAAGCATGCTGTACTGCTTGTACAACACCCTCACTCATCGAACTATGTTCCATCTAATTCTCCTCTTGTATGGTGTGAACCCCTATGGATTCTTTTCTTTGTAGTGCTGCGAGCACTATTTCTCTCGCTGTGAGTAAACGAAACTTTAGTAGTCTACCAATTTTTTCATTTAAAAGAGCATTAATTGTGCTTAATGCATCATTTAATCCATTATTTGTTCTTATAATGGATACATTTTCCCACATAATATGTCGAAGCTGGTTTTTTTTGACCTTATCATTTTTGTGACTCATCAACTCTGTGGTGACCTCAAAGGGTATAAATGCTTTTTTTTCTGTATTGTTTAAAATATCAGAGGTCGCTCTTTTTGCAAAAACAAGCCCCTCAAGTAAAGAGTTTGAAGCAAGACGATTTGCCCCATGGACTCCAGTAGAGGCGACTTCACCAACTGCATAAAGATGCTTTACACTTGGTACTCTTGCCTGTAAATCTGTTTTAATGCCTCCAATGGCATAATGAAACGCAGGAGAGATAGGAACTCTTTGTTTTGGTATATTGTAGCCGAGGGCACGAAGATTTTTACAAATATTTGGAAAACGTTGTTCAAAATATTTTTCTTCAAACTTATCAAACGCAAGATAGACTTGTAAACCTGTTTTCTTTTTATATTTATAGATTGATTTGCTCACAATATCACGCGAAGCAAGTTCCCCGCGTTTGTCATAGTCAAACATAAATCTTCTGCCATTTTCATCTTCTATGGTTGCTCCCTCGCCACGAAGTGCTTCTGTAAGGAGTTGTTTTTGGGCATTCGCACTTTGGACAAAAACAGTAGGGTGAAACTGGAGCATCTCCATACGTTCGAGTTCTATACCTTTTTCAACACAGAGTCCTTGCATATCGGCACTGATTGTTGGGGCATTGGTATGGTACTCATACAAAGAACCCACCCCTCCACTGGCAATAATCACATCGTGTGCATAGATATTGCGTGTTTCTCGGTGATCTAAAACAGTGACACCATAACAAACGCCATCTTTGATGAGCAAATCGACAACTCGGGCATTACCAAGCATAGCATGCGTGTTTTGTTCGAGTAAAAAATGGTGCAGATAGCGTCCTGTCGCATCACCTCCAGCATGCAAAATGCGTGCACAGGAGTGGGCTGCTTCTTTTGTGTAGAGCAGTTCGCCATTTTCTCCCTTATCAAATTCAAAACCATTCTCTATGAGTGTATCTATGGCTGCTTTGGAGTTTTCGCTTAAAAGTTTGACTGCTTCTTCTTTACAGAGTCCAGAACCTGCCTCAAGGGTATCTTGAATATGAACGGGAATATCGGCTGCGTTTGGAGCAAGGGCAACACCCCCTTGGGCATAAAAAGTGTTACATTTAAAAGTTTCGCGTTTATTAATAAGTAAAACTTTTTTCTCTTTAGGCAGGTTCATACTCGCATATAAACCCGCAACTCCAGCACCGATAATGATGACATCATACTCTATCATCTGTTTTCACAACTCGAAGCATTGGTATCAGGGAACTCTTTTTTTTGTAAAATAAATTTTACATTTTTATCCGCTTTTGGTGTTGTTTCTTGATAGTATGGGGGTGCTTTATAGCCACAAGCACTGAAACCAAGGAGCAGCCCTGTAAAAGAAAAAAGCATAAAAATAGTTTTTAGTCGTGTCACACTCGCCCTTTTGGAATATATATTTGATATAATACACCATGACACTTGAAGCAAGCATAAAACAACTCCCCTCATCGGCAGGTATTTACCAGTATTTTGATGAACATGGACATCTTCTTTATATAGGAAAAGCAAAAAACTTAAGTAATAGGGTCAAATCCTATTGGCAATTTACACCGCAACTTGGTCCATCTTCACAACTCTCTGTGCGTATTAAAAGCATGATAGAACAGACAAAAAGTATGCAGTATATTGTTGTTAAAAGCGAACATGATGCCTTGATACTTGAAAATTCACTCATTAAACAACTCAATCCAAAATACAATATTTTACTGCGTGATGATAAAACATATCCCTACATATATATGGATAAATCGCAAAAATATCCTCGTTTTGATATTACACGTAAAATACTTAAAAGCAAAGATATTGTTTATTATGGACCTTTTTCTGTCGGTGCACGAGATATTTTAAATTCGATCTATGATATATGCAAATTGGTGCAAAAAAAAGCCTGCTTGGGTTCGAAAAAGCTTTGTTTGTATTATCAAATAGAAAAATGTTTAGGACCTTGTGAACTCCCAGTCTCTCAAGAACGTTACCAAGAAGAAGTGGATGTAGCAATTAGTTTGATAAAAAATAAAAAAAGTTTACTGCAAAAACTTGAAAACACAATGCAAGTGTATGCTGAAGCATTGCGTTTTGAGGAAGCGGGAGAGATTCGCGATAGAATGGAACGCATTGCCCGCTCAGAGATAAAGAGTGATATTGATTTTGCTACAGATGAGAATTATGATATTTTTGTGATTCATGCAGCAGCTTCGCGGGCAGTTGTTGTGCGTATTTTTATGCGCTATGGCAAAATTATCTCCTCGTCGCATGATTTTATGCCACTTCGTGAAGGTTTTGACAAAGATGAGAGTTATACACGGGTGTTACTTGATTTTTATAGTGGGGAAAAACCACCGATCATTGCTCCTATACTTTTGGGTGAAGATTTTGAGGGCTCAGAGAGTGTTCAAGAGTATTTAACCCAATTTTTTGGTAAAAAAGCACAGCTGGATGTCCCAAAACGCGGGAAGAAAAAACAGCTGATAGAACTTGCACAGCTCAATGCCCTTGAACTACTCAAACGCGATAAAAAGGAGCTTGATACAAAAGTATTAGAAGATGTTAAAATGCTGCTTCACTTAGAAAACATACCCTATCGAGTAGAAGTGTTTGATAATTCGCATATGGCAGGTATGGCGACGGTCGGGGCAATGGTCGTGTATGAGAATGGGAAATTTGACAAAAAAAGTTACCGGACATACCATTTACAAGCAAAAGATGAATATGCACAGATGCGGGAGACATTATCGCGCAGGGTAGAGAGTTTTGCAAAAAATTCTCCTCCTGATTTATGGGTGATTGATGGCGGGGCAACACTTTTAAAATTGGCAAGAGACATCGTAGCATCGAGTGGGGCAAATTTTGATGTTATTGCAATTTCCAAAGAAAAAATTGATGCAAAATCACATCGTGCAAAAGGGAAAGCAAAAGATATTATTCACACAAAAGAGCAAGAGTTTCGATTCAAGGAGAGTCATAAGAGCTTACAATGGGTGCAAAATCTACGCGATGAAGCCCATAGAAGCTGTCTCTTATACACATCTGA
>WFQD01000413.1 GCA_015487265.1 Sulfurimonas sp.
AGAAAAAAGAGGTGATATAACGTAACACCTTAAAGATATATCGCAGGCTTTAGGACTGACAACCGCAGGTTCGTCAGGAGTGGAGCAGCGAAAAAGATACATCGCGGGGTGGAGCAGTTGGCAGCTCGTTGGGCTCATAACCCAAAGGTCGCAGGTTCAAGTCCTGCCCCCGCTACTAGATGCCCTCATTACGTAAAGTAGTGGGGGTTTTTTATTAACATTCTATAATGCACTGCTTTTTTAGCGCTAATCCAACTTTATCAAACTCCATGATTTTGATTTACCAGGTGTAATTTTAGGTGCGTAGTATTTACTTGAACCCTTTTGTAAGTCAAAGTCAACTTCGGGAGTGCTGAAAAGTTTAATATCAATGCCTAATTTTTTGCTTGATGAAAGAATATTTTTAATAAGTTGTTTTGTCTTATCACTATCTCGCCTGACTTTTAACCAGTAATTCCAATATGATTTATTAGCTGCTATCATTAGCAGTATAATATCAGGTTTGACAATATCCTCCCACTTGAATGATTGTGTATTCTTGTGATGTATATTGAATTTATCCAAACGATCATAATTGCATAAAATAAAATAGTAATAGGCAAGTACTTCAATGAGAGCATATAATGGCTTATCGCTATTTGACTTTTTCTTATAAAACTTCAGTTCACAAATGATTGGGATGTTTTTAATTTTACCTATTAGATCAACACAAGGTCGCCTTGACTTTTCAGTCAGAGTTATAGGCAACTCTAGATCCAACCATTTAATTTTTTTGCCAGCTCTGTTATCTTTAAAATCTAAGATTGAGTATTTACTTTTATAAATTGCCCTTTGGAAAGCAGTCTCAGATGTGGAACTAACATTATACAAATTAGGATAAGAGGGGGAAGATTTTTTATTCCCATTACAGTTTCTATTATCCTCAATCTTTTCTTTCAATGCACATAATTTCTTGCGTGTCGTACTGTTTACCTGTCCTGAATTATTATCTATCAGCTTCAGTATAAATTTCTTTAATGATGATTTGTTTTGCTGTGTCATTATTTTACTGTTGTAGCTATTTCAAAAAATCTACCTCAAACAATTCATTTAACTCATCGTACCCTTTGATGACCATGTAACCGCTATCTTTCGTTACTCTTAACTTAAAGATAGCAAGCTTACCTCCCTTGTAGGACTGCCTATCCCCAAAAGAAGAGATAAACCCTTTTGTCCATTCTTGAGGCCATGAATTAATCTCTTTTTTAGCTTTTAATAGTATAGGCCTGCTTTTCACTGGTTCCCTCCATTCAAAAGGTAACTCCATTAACAATTTTTTATCGTTTTTCATGAGTTATTTTTTATCCAACAGGTACAGGCATAATCTCCCTTTCCTCTATATCCAAATAATAATAGCCTGCTTTATCTTTATTATTATTTATCAAGCTTTTAAAATTGTCTACCCAGTTAAGCCAATCTTTTTTATTAGGATGATTTAGCTTAATTTTTTCTTTGTTATGATTTTCCAGGAACTCCTTTTGCTCAAATTCGCTTTGAAAAACCGTAAGCTGAATTGCATATTCTAACTCATTAAAGTATTTCCTTTCTTTATTCTCGATTTTACTGATTTTACCCAACATTCTTTCATAATCATGGAATGAATTATCTGTATTCTTAACCCCACTCTGATAAAGAGGAACAAATTTTAATTCAATAGCATACTTAACAGGCTGGTGATAGAATGCCTCAAAGCCGGGTGTAAACCCTATTTCACCAATTACCTCATCAAGTTGTTTTGGTTCTCCTAATACCACATTATCGAATAACACATTGACAGGATATTCTCTATGGACTTTACCTATGTCAAATTCCTTTTCCTTAAGTCCCTCACCCTTCTTTTGTTGTTTTTCAATAATATGAGGTTCATTAAAGTGAGCATCCAACACTTGCGAAAGCAATACCTGTATGTCTACTTCATAGATAAATTTATATCTGTTTTTAAAGTATTCATTGGCAAATGCCGTAAGCGCTAAGTTGAGGCGGTTATAATTGGTAAGAGACATTATGTTGAAATTCTATAAAAAAAGAATCAAAAAGGTTATTGGACATGGTCATGCAACAAAAAGACAAGTCTTCAAATTTCCAACTATTTGTTGTATGGCCATTTGCTTCATGAACTATATTAAATCACTAGTGTCCGGTAAAAAAAATGAACCGGGCTAGTCAATTTGGTGACTAACCCGGTATGTCTACTTTTGAGTTAGTACCAAAAA
>WFQD01000414.1 GCA_015487265.1 Sulfurimonas sp.
ATAGAAGTCATATCGACTATTTATTATTAGCTCTGAATAATTTAAAAACGAACCAAAATTATAAAGATAAAATAGCCATTTTTAAAAATTTAATTACATGTTTTCAAACAAAAAGCACAAGCGGCTATATCAAACCATTTGCAAACCCCAAAAATACTTCAACGCCAGCGGAGTTTCATCAAAAATATCAAGAGAAAATTGATGGAGTTAATGCAATAGAGTTTAATACTTTTGACGATATTGATAAAGAACCTATTAAATGTGACTTTTTAGAGGTTGTTACAAACGACAAAAGTAAAATTACAAGCATAGGAGAATTAGCCAAGTGGTCTCGCTCAAGATTATCCTTAAAAAACCACTACCCTCAAATTCATAACCATGTGCTTAATAATAAAGAAGCATTAAGTTTATATGATTTTTTATTGAAAGATTATGTAGAAGAAAGTGAAGGTGTTGCCCGCTTCAGCGTATTGTTAATGTTATTACTTGGCTTAGATAGTACTTGGTTAAAATACATAAAAATTGTGCAAGTTCTTCCTGAAAATATAGAACCCTATCATATCTATATCACAACAAAATGCGTTTTTACGTTTAATTTATTACCAATTAAGTCACCTTTTCATCGTGATGAAAGTCAGAAACTATGGTTAAAAGGGACTCATGCAAAGAGTTTAACTTTTGGTTTACCTATTATTTTGATCGATCAGCTTAATTTACACTTTAATGCCAAATTAGGCTCAGATGAAAACATAAAAAACATTAACAAGCTATTTGAAAAAATCAGATATCACCTTGGCAAAAGGTTTACTCAGGCTAGGGTTAGAGAGTTTTCATTTAATTTATACTATAGAGCCTCTCAAGATGAAGCTATAGCATCTTTTTTACAACCTATACATACCAATTCAATTCCCACTGGTTGTTATTACACATCATTACCAGTGACTAAAGCATATAGATATCACCAACAAGAATTTTCAGCACTGTTTGATGAGTTAGCAACCATTACTGAAATAGATGAAAATAGCTACATTGGCTCAGAAATGAATATTGATATATTAGCAATTAAGTCTTGGTTGAATGATTTAATTGCTAAAGTTGACTCGCTTAAAATTAAAACAAGAAGCCTTGATGATCTCATTGCTTATCATAATCTCTATGTGAAATATGTCGCTACAATATTATTGATAACAACAGGCCATCGCTTAGTTAATGATATCTTCGACAACAGAAATTTTATATTTATTGAAAATGGGTTTTGTTTTATTGGTGATAAAGCATCATCAAAAGAAAACTCACTTCGCATAGTGCCGCTTTGCTCTGTCGCTATTGAACAAATACAATTATATTGCCAACACCTTGAGAGTATTTCATTTAGAATAAGTAAATTTGATAGTGTATTAGGCCAGAAAATAGTTTATACATCAACAGTGCAAAACAACCATTTCTGCCCATTTCTTTTTGAAATCATCAACAAAAACAAAATGCTAGGAATTGGAGGTAAATGTTTAAAAGAATTTTGGGGTAACAGCTTCCCATTACCTATAAATTTTAATCGCCATTTACTGTCCACTCAACTCAGTAACTTTGGTTTATGTAGGGAATATATTAACTATTTATTAGGTCATTTAGCCGCAGGCCAAAATCCGCTAGCTTCCACGTCACCACTAAATGTTAACGTTTGGAAACAGCCAATATTGAATGCTTTAGAGAAAATGTCAAAAAGTTTAAATTTAATCGCTTTAAAAGGTTTAAAAAAAGGTAAAAACCATCAACAGCTTTTAGTTAGCGAGTTGAAAGTAGAAAGATTGGATTATGGCGTTGTATCAAGACAAGCAAAACGAAGAAAGAAGGAGGCAAAAGTTCGGAGCAGAGTAGCTGAATTTTTCAAATTGGAGTTTCCAAATTTAATTAACTTCAACTTATACAGCAAACTATCTGCCACAGATATAGATAAAATAAAACACTATAATGATAGTCTTCCTAGTGATGAGAAAACAAAAGGCTATGAAGCAAGTCAAAAAATTATTTCTCGCTATTACCGCAAATTTAATAAAAAGCCCCCTGTTATTTGGTTTATTGAAAAAAATGATTCATCTGGTATTTTTCCTTTAAGTGTCCCTGCCAATTTACAAAAAGCACGTCTGATCAGTACTATCATTGAAAATTTAGTTATTGACTCATTCTCAACAACAAAGCAAACATTTACTGAAAAGCTGGCACTAAGTTATATTTATGCTATTACTGAAAATCTCAGCTCGAAAACAACAATAAGCAATTATCTAAACTTATTAAAACAAAACTTACAAATAGTTAATCAATCAGTATTTTTAGAAAACAAAATTAATAATTATCTTGTCAATTGGTTCCCAAATACTTTGATGTTATTAATGATTTACGACTTAAAAAATCATTGGCCAAAATTGTCGCCAACAATAAGAAATATTTCGAAAAAAGTGAATGAATTATTAACTCAAATAGCCTCATCGGCTGGGCTTGATAATTTATCAGTAGATACAATAAATAAACTTTTCAAATATAGTTTTATTTTCAATTCATCCCCTGCTGAGGATCATCAAAAAAGAGCAGTAAAACTTTATTCACGAATTGATACACATCATACAAAACCACAACAAGAAAAAGAGGAGAGAGAGCATAAACGTAATATTATTTTTTCACCTGAGAACGGCTCACGAGAAGTGAATACTGCAGATATTTTTAATTTTTATCAAGAGTTAAAATCACTAGGAAATACCATTAGAAATAAACTGAGATTAGAACAGCGTTCAGAATTGGTATCGATATTAAAGAAATACTCAAAATCAAATCATGAACTAACATATGTTTTATCACATTGGGGATTGCATATGTTATCAAATGGCACTAGAAAAACATCAACCCCAGCGGTATCGACAATTGTGACTTATCTTACCGTAAATATGTTGGCCTTAAATGAGCTCATACTTGATGAAAAGTTGCTAAAAATGACGGGGTTTGAATTGTCCTCAATTCTTGATGAAGTATTGGAAACAAATGGCATTAATAAACACACACTATCATCACTTTTGAATTTTATTGATTTTTTAGATGATGCCGCTAATAAACCCGATATTATTATCAGTAAATCAAATTGGGATGCCGATAGTGTAGATGTTAACTACTTTTCAGCTGATGAAATAAAATTGATACTAAAAAGTGATTGGAAAGATGAAGAGTTATTATTTATCGAATTATTACTTTATACGGGGTGTCGAATCTCTGAAGCTTACGGATTACTATGCGAGGATATTGATACTATTGGCCAATCCATTCAATTTCGAACGAATATATTATCTAAACAAAAAAATGAATTTAGTATTCGCCCATTCCCTTTTGATTTATTATCAGTTCAGCTGATTGAAAAACTGAAAAAGAAGAAAAATAGCAGCAAAAGTAAATCCCCCATTTTTGACATATCGGCAAACAATATGGAACAAAATAATTATAAGGCTTTCTGTTTGTCATTAAATAAAAAACTTTATGGACTGTTAAAAAGAAATATAGGCCTAAAACACTTTCGACATACCTATGCTAGAAATAATTTTATTAATAATGAAAAGAAATCTTTAC
>WFQD01000415.1 GCA_015487265.1 Sulfurimonas sp.
GTATAGCTTCGGTATCTGATGATGTTTTAAAACTGTATTTATATTTTAGTGCTTCTTTTATCTCATTATGATTGTAAACTTCACCATTAAATACAATAGTGTATCTTCCGCAACTACTATGAAAAGGTTGATTTGAATCATCATTATGATCTACAATACTTAAACGATTATGTCCTAATGTAAAATTATTTATTTCTACTTTTGATGTGTTATCTGGTCCTCTATGAGAAGTAGCTTGAAATATTTTTTCATTTGTACTCTTAAAATTAAAGCCTATTATTCCGCACATTAGTTCAATTTTCCTATCTCAGTTAAAATAGTCTTAAATTTAGATAATCTTTCATCAAAACCAAATCTTTGAACATTCTCAAGTCCTTTTTTTTGCATCTCTCGCCAATGAGACTCATCTGTAAAAAGTTTTTTTATTTCATTAGATAATTCTATTATACTATCCCCGTAAGAAACACCATTTTTATTAATTTCTTCTATACAAGGTTCATGATTTGTAACAACAGGTAAACCAAAGTTTTCAGCTTCTAATATTGCCAATCCAAATCCTTCACATGTAGATGGTTGCAGATAAACTTTTGATTTTTGTAGTAAATCGTTTTTCTCACTTTCACTCACTCTTCCTAAAATTTTTATATGATTTTGCATTTTAAATTTTCTAATAGTATCTTCTACTGTACTTAAACCATCACCTAAGGTTCCACAGATGAGATATGTTAAATTTTTTTTCTCTTGACAAGCAAGAGAAAAAGCTTCTATACATTCAAGTAACATCTTGCGTTTAATATTTTCTTTAGTGAGATGAGTAATAGTAATCACAATTTCTTCTCTTTCTTTTTGAACTCTAATATCATGATTCATATCTAATGAGCACGGTACTATATCGAAGTTCTTCGGTCTAAAATCATTTAATCGCTGAAAATCTGTATTTGAAATAAATAGTGTCTTGTCGGCATATCGCATTGTTAGCTTCATAATAAACTGTTTATGTTTTGGCCACATCTCCAAGCCACCACATTCTTGTGTATGCACAGCTCCACTAACAAAGAAAGGTTTGTTTTTCACTTTTGCTATAAGTAAAGGAAGTACTCCATATCCATACCACCAAGCATAATAAACATCGGCTTTAGCAAACAATAAATCTTGTAAAGTATTTGCCAAAATCACTTCATAACCTAATGCTTCAAAAATTTTTATATCTTGATTGTAAAACTCAACTAATTGAAAAAGTGATTTATTTTTTACTCTCGCATAAAAACAGACTCTTTTCTTCATGTGTTACCTTTTTTATGCATATATGCTTCTTTATATAGAGCCATATGCTCTTTTGCACACTTTTCCCAACTAAAAAACTCTAATCGTTTTTTGCCCTTTTCTATCAAATCATTTTTTAGCTCTTCATCTTTTACTACTGATACTATCTTTTCTCTCATGTCTTCAACAGATAAAGGATCAAATAAAACAGCTGCATCACCTACAACTTCTGGAATAGAGGTAGTACCAGAGGCTACAACTGGAATACCTAAGCTAAAGGCCTCCAAAGGAGGAATTCCAAACCCTTCATAAAGAGAAGGAAAGACCATGGCATCTGAGCCTTTTAGTAATTTTTTCATATCTTCTGTTCCTATAAACCCAGTAATCTGTACTCTTGAGCTTAAGTCTAACTGAGTTATCTTCTCAAAGATAGATTCACTTTTCCAAGCTACAGCACCACAAATAATCAAACTATACTCAGTCAGAGAATGACCACTCATAACCTCTATCAATCTTTCATAATTTTTTCTCGGATGAACAGATCCTATCGCTATGATGTATTTTCCTGAGATTTTAAACTTCTTCTTTACAGTATCGATATCTTCTTGTAAAATAGTCTTTTTCATTAGCATATCTTTAGGAACTCCTATATAAATAGGTTTCCCTTTTTCACTACACTCCTCTCCTAAATACTTTTTGAATTCATTTTGTGCATGCTGTGAGCCAAAAATAATCTTATCGGCTGCCCTCGATGAAAATGACATATGAATTCTCCCTAAAAACTTATGAAAAAATTTATAATATTGAGGTACAGCATATAAACTAGCATCATACATAGTTACAACCATAGTACTCCTTGGTTTTTTAAAATATGGCAAATAATAGTTTGGAGAGTGATACACATCTATATCTAATTCATTTAAAAAAATTGATAAATTTCTTAATTCCCAAAGTTCTCTCTTTATATATTCGTCATAA
>WFQD01000416.1 GCA_015487265.1 Sulfurimonas sp.
TTGCATACCAGAGCATTTTTTGCCCTGGCATGGCTTTACCAACTAATAATAAGATCCACACTTGCTGTTAAGCTCCCAGCATCACATATCTTTTTCTTTGTAACACTGTCATAAGTACACCCACTGTCACCATACACATTTGGATAGAGATTTACTGTCTCATATCCACCTATCCCTGTTTTATTCCATGGAGAAGTAGATGATACTTTTGTAGTTTTTGCGGTATCTGTATAAAATTCCATTCGATAAGTACTTCCAGTTCCACCTGCTTGCATTGCATAGTTTGTTGCATTGGTTTTTAGGGTGTAGGCAAGCCCATTACTGCATGCCACTTCAAAATTAATAGGGTTCATCATTACCCCTGCTGTATCTTGTACCGCTGGAACAATTCCTATGTCATAACTGCTTTGAAGTGAGCGAACATCACAACCTTGCACATAATCAATAGTTACTGGTACACTTGTACTCGTACTTCCTGCAAAAGCGATAGTTGCAGTTGCTGCCATTGCTAAGATAGATTTTTTCATAACTCTTTTTCCTCCTTATTACCAAGATATAGTGACATTAAGAGTATCACTGTATGTTGCAGCTGGTGGTGTTGGTGTATTGTCTGCTAACACAACTTTTGCATACACATTGATAGTGTCTGTGCCACCTGATCCTGTTCCTGTTACAGTGTTGCCACTTGTAATTGCCATCTCTTGAGTCATAGCTGCATCTTTGTAAAGTCTATATGTCAAGTAGTCTGTACCATTTACTGCTCTGCGAACTTCGCCGTTAGGGTTGCTCCCACCATCTACACTCGCAGTCCAAGCCAAGCCACTGTTACAAACTATATCTACATTGAAATTTCCAGTAGAGTCACTAAAACCTGTAAAACCAAGTGCTAATGATGGTGAGTTTGAGATGGAACACGCCTGTTCTGCCGTACCATTGACTGTGGTACTTCCTGTTGTACTTCCTGCATACAGTGATGCAGTTGCAAGTAGTGCCAAAGATATAAATATTTTTCTCATCGGTTTACTCCTTTTTATTTGCATTGATATTTATAATCGCCTCTGTTTGTATGTACTGTGCCATCTTTTTTTACATGTTTCACCTCCTTTGTTTGGTTTGGTAAGATGTAGCTCACCCCTTTATCTTCATTGATAGATAAAATTTTAAAGTGTGTGTTGCCTCTGTTTATGAGTTTTAGAGTCGATTGTTTGCACTCAAGCTCTAAGAGTGGCTTTGATGATGATGGGGAGATAAACACTGGAATCGAGAGTGTTTTTAAAACCTTTGTCTCACCCTCAACTGGATTGATGTTTAACTCTTTGAGTATCAACCTATATGCCTGCTCAGTAGGTATTAAATTGCTTCGTTTTTTATACACTTTTATCTTTTTTGGTGCTTGTATAATTTTTGGATACGCCACAATCTCTTTGGTATTTTGCAAAACATCCTCACCATTTTTTTGAGTCCATTTTTTAAGATATACCTGGTATTTGCCACTGTCATCATCTATAATAAACTCTCTGTACTTTTTCCCATGCTCAAGCACTACTGGTATCGGATATATTTGCAGTGCAAATGCTGCTGCACTTGAGAGCATCATTGATGCGATTAATTTATTCATCTTCATTCTCCATACAATTTATTTGAACTTCGTAAAGCTCCTCATCTATATTCATAATTTGTGTGCTGCAAGTTGCACCTTTAAGTTTTGGTGCAAACTGATCCATCTCTCCTAAAAAACTATCTACCCAAAACTCTCCATCAAAACCTGTAAAATACTCTTTGCCATCAAGCATAAAGAGATTTTCTTTGTAAGATTTACCATTGAGTGTGATGATGCCTGTAATGCTTTTATACAGTGATGGATCAAGCCAGTACCCTTGTCCAGATTTTAAAGTGATAGGAGTGGAATTAAATTTATTATGAGCTGTTGTGTTGTAGTAAGGCGGTGTATATTTTAAAGCATGCTCATTGAGTATAAATCCACTCTCAGCATAAACATTTTGTCCTATGCCACAATTTATACTTTGACTAAACACACAACCTACTGCACCACTCACTCCGTAATCTGTTGCTGTTTCATCATTGATTTTTTGAGTATTGATCCAAAAATCGTTTTTATATTTTGCTTGCAGGGATAATCTACTGCGATTTGTTTTGTATCCCCAGCTATCTTTTTGCTCTTCGTATGAACTCTCAAAACCAACTCCCTCATCACCAATAATAGGCATCGATGCAGAGAGGTATTTTGTATCTTTATCGTTATATGTGGTATTTGAGGCTATGAGATTAAATCTCTTTCTTGCATAACCAAAATTCCATACAAACTTTGCTCCGACTCTATACTCATCTGTAGTTGTATTAAAGCTACTATTAAGTGTAAAATTAAGATTTTTAGCAGCAGTTACACTGTAATCTGCTCCGTAAATTTTCTCGCCGTTTTGGTGGTATTTTAGGGATAAGTTTCCCCATCTCTCAAAGTTCAAGCCACTCTCAAGTCTAAAATCGTTTTCTTGCTCTTTATTGGTGTTAGTGGTACTTAGATAAAAGTTCTTTTTAGAGTAGCTGTACTCCAAAATAGTATCTGCCTTTTTATCAATATGAAGTCCTACTTTGCCAAGAGGAGTGAGATAATCAAGTAGTAGTGCAATATTTGAGCTGTCAAATGAAAATCCAGCGGTAAAATCTTTGCTTATCCCTCTTCTGTAGTATCCTGCCATCTGATAAGTGTTTTGTTCATTCACGCCAAATGAGAAACTGTAATCTTCAAAACCCTCCTTTAATATCTTTGAACTATACAAAAATGGCACTTCTATCTCTTTTTTGTTACCAAAGCTATCAGTCATCACTATTTTTATATTGTTAGAAAAGTGGGTTATTGGTAGCTCTTTGAGATTATAAATCCCTGCATCAAGAGTGAGTTTTTGTACTATCTTGTCATTGTTATAGATCTCAATAGTTGATCTGTTGTTTATCACAAGCTGATAATCAAACGACTTTGCATTTCTCACTAAAGCGGTGTTTTGATAAAAGCTAACTCCATTGAGTGTGTATCCTTTTGTTAAAAAGCTTCCACTTGTGGCATAGATTTTTCCAAGTTTTATTTTTTTCTCATCAAACTCTTTTAAAGCAAAATAGTTCTCTAAACTATTTGTACCTTGTTGCTGGAGTCTCCCTTGTAGATAAAGCAGTGTATCGTATGAAAAGAGTCCACTTCCAAGTGTTGCACTGTAGAGATTGTTTTGTCGTGCAAGTGCATAATTGAGATATATTGATGAGCTTTTTTTAAAGTAGTGTGTATCATCCTGACTAAAACGCAGCTCTTTTGTCTCTAAACATTTTTTCTTTGGTGTGATATAAAGCTTTTCATTATCTATAATCTCGTACGATTTTGTAAAGCTTGAGATATTGTTTGATATGCAACTTCCAAACTCCACTGTTTCATCAGATACAAGCGTGCCGTTCTCATCACTAATCATATAAGTGCCGATGCTATCACCACCTATAAAAAGCTCTAAAATCTTTGTATCTGCAAAAATTAAACTGCTAAAAAATATAAAAAGAGTGAATATTCGCAAATCTATTTCCTTAATAGTATCTGCTTATATTCATAATTTCGCTAGTATCAAATTACTTCGTTTTTTTTACTCTTTTTATATAATAAACTCTATAATTCCACTCAAAAATAGCTGTTTTTAGCCGATATTTGAGTCAATTTTGAGGTAGTATCAAATTGCTTCGTTTTTAGGAGATGTATGCCGTTTCTATATATGCTGATTGCTTTGTTTATTTATACTTTTACTACTTAGCAATACCAAATTTCTGGGATTTTGTTTGTGTTGGTAGCAGCTGCTTTAGCTGCTACATACTGGAGAAGTTTTAGAGAGGGGATAGAGGAGAATTTTTAATTTTAGTGTTTGAAATATTTGATTTTTTAATTCCAGTCCTGAATAAAATTTTCAATATTAACCCATTTGCTAGATTTTATTTTATGATCTAAATCATCAATTTTGGATTTATATCTTTCTCTTGTTTTATCAATAACTTCTTTCCATGTCATTGGTTCGATTTTAACACCATCTTTATCCAAGTCTCCGACAGTATAAACAGACTCTGTTTTAGTATCAGATATTGCTATTGCATATAATCTTTTTCGTTCATTTACAGGTAATTTTTGATTAATCTTTCTTATTGTATTGGTATATTTACTCATTATTTCTCCAACTATTTTGGGAGAAATTTTCACTTTTGGTTTTTTAAGTTCTATGATATAAATCATACTATTTTGTTCTATAGGTATATAAATATCTGGAACTTTCTTTAAATCATGCTCTTTAATAATTGCATCAAGCTCATCAGAATTGAATTGATAAAATTCATCATTTTCTAAAATAGTTCTTAAAGATACATCACTTGCAATATCGCTATAACGAATATCTTCAAATATCTCACTGATAATCCAAAGATTTTTATCAATAATATGATGAAGCATTGTTCTCTCTTTTACTTTTCCTCTTTTCTTACCATTAACCATTTCATCAAAATTATTCAATATATCAATTCTAGTAATATACTTTTCCTTATCAGCGATAGCTTTGATAATTCCATAATTTTCTTCTATGTATAAAATTTTCTCACTCTCTCTTTGTGACAAGTTTAAGATAGTATGAATATTGCTTAAGTAACTATCTGGTGAATCTTTAAGTAATGTATCTATTAACTTCGCAATTGTCTTTTTTACCTCTGTAGGAACTTTTTTATTACCAAACTTTTCTATAAAAGGATACATTACCGTATGATATACCTGAGTAGTTATTTGATCTTTTTCAATATTCAAATATCTTAAATACTCATCTTCAACTTTATCTAAATGCTTTTTATAAATATCAAACAAAACATACTCAAGTTCGATAGCTATATGCTTTCTTAAATTTTCTACAACTCTATTTGAAAATAAATTATCATACTTATCATCACTATTCATAAAATCAAGATTATTGAAATATTTCGACTTCACAATAACTGTGTGATTTTGCTTTTGATTTGCAATAGACAATTTATTTTTCCCCGATGGTGCAATCCCTTTAAGGCAATTATTTTCATCTAAAAATAAAATATGTTTTTGTCTATCTGCTTTTAATTTAATTTGTTCATTCCAAATGTAAAAATCAGCTTGAAAAATAGCTTCGAGATCATCATAAGGTATTTTAAATGATTTAGTAAATACCTTTC
>WFQD01000417.1 GCA_015487265.1 Sulfurimonas sp.
ATGAAGGACAATATATTTTGATGTTTTATAAACGACTTTTAGTACTCCCATTGCTACTGTTACAGTTACATGCAGATGAACAAATAGACAATCTACTAAATCTTTATGAAGAAAAAAGTGCTTTACACAATAAAACAAAAGACGAGAGTTCGGGAAACTTGATAGTATTTACTCGTAGTGACTTAGATAAAATGCAAGCATATTCACTTGTTGATATTTTTAAATCCATTCGTTTTTTTACTTTAGAAAAAGATGTTTTTGGTAATATTAAATTTCAACGAGCAGGAGCATCGACAGAAAGTGCAGCCTTTACAAGAATCTATTTAAATGACCTTGAGATGTCCTCTGCAAGTTTTGGAAGTGCCTTATCTATTTTTGGAGAGTACGATATAGGGCATATTGACCATATAGAAGTCTATTTAGGTTCAAGTTCTCTCGCATCCGGAAATGAGTATGGTTTTGTCACAATCAAAATGTACACAAAAGAACCAACCCGTGAGAGAGGCTCACTTCTTGGCCTTACCTATGGCTCTTACAGTAGTCATAGTTACAATGCTTTAACTGCTGGTACTATTGATGATTTAGGCTATCTCTTTTATATAAATCAAACGAATGCAAATGACAAAACATTGTATAATAAGGGAACTAACCTACAAAGAAAGAGTCAAAATCTCAACTTTTATTCAATGTTAAAAAGAGAAAAAGACTTTAGTTTAGAGTTGTCTTACTATAGACATAATCATGATGGGTTAGGGGCATTAGGTATACAAAAAACACCGCAAAAACAGCAACTTGACTCATATTATAGAAGTGTTCTTTTTACTAAATACATCAACAGTTTAAAAATTACTCTTTCCTATTCGCATGAAGATATAGGGATAGATAATGTTGATGCAAATGGAATTAAAATTTTTAGTGGTGGTATTGCGCAATCTGTGCAAGATTCTTATGCCAATGATATTTATAAAATAAATATACAAAACAAAACAAAAATAGATAAGCATACCTTCCTATATGGAGTTGAATATCAAGCAAAAGATATTTCTTTTCAATCTACTGTTGATGGCATCAATAGAAGTGCAGAGTATCAAGGACCTATGAGTATTGATATTGCTTCACTCTTTGGGGAGTATGATTATCAGTATAGCACTGATATGCTGTGGACTACAACACTTAAATATGAACACTATAAAAATAATTATAAAAATAGAATAGATAATCAAATACAATTTAGAACAGGGATAGTTGCACTTCTTGGAGATGATTTTACACTCAAAGCATTCTATTCAAATAATAAAGTCTACCCATCAGCAAAAGAGATGTCTTCGTTTCCTTATCCTCTAAATGGCACCCCTTCTTTAAAAGCAATGGGAGTGAGAACTGCTTCTACTGAGTTAATCTATACTCATGATGTACATAAATTAAATCTAGGAACTGCATTTGTATCTATATCTAATTTTGGACAAATTTCAGATACCAATACATACTACAATCAAGCTAAGACAATACTCTTTACTGACAGTTTTGTAGATTATACATACCAGCCCAATAAAGATAACAAATTTATGCTTGAATATTATTCTTCAAGTCGAAATACAGGTCGTAACATGAGTCCTTTATCTGGGGGATATGTGAAATTTTTTAATACATTTGAAAATTTAGATTTTTATAATGCATTTATATATAGAATGGGATATACATCTATTAGTAACCAAAATATTCCAGATGGATATGATTTCACCTCTGCAATTACCTATCATCTAAATAAATCAATAGATATCTCTTTGAAGGGAGAAAACCTTTTAAATAGAGCACTCAAAACTTCAGTGCAGGGTCTTTACCCTGTAGATGTTATAGAGAGAAAAGTACTGTTAAGTACGGGAATGTCTTTTTAAATGCGAAAAATCATCCTTATTCTCATCCTTTTTAGTACTTTTATCAGTGCTTCAAATGATATATCTACTAAAATTGTTGCAACACTCTTAAAGCAATTGGCAGGAAATAAATATAAAGTATGGCTAAATACACATACAGATAAAAATCCAATAACAATAAATAAAAAACACTTAAATATAATAAATAATTGTGAAGATGCTTCTGTACTTCTTCTATATTCAGACATATCTATTGATAATAAATGTAAAAATAAAATAATCTTAGTGCTAGACTATACACTTTTACACAAATATACAAATGCTGTTGGTGCATTTTATTGGAAAAAAGGACGACCAAATATTGTTTTTATCCGATCTCGATTAAAACAACATAATATAAAACTCAGTGAATCTTATGATAAATATATTGAGGATAGTTTATGGTAAAAAGTAAATATAGAATTTTAGTCCAGATTATTCTTATAATTGCTTTTGGATTTATGCTTTGGTTTCATAATTTCGTATTAAAAACAGAAGAAACACTCTATCAAAAAGTACAAAGTAGCCTCATACAAGACATACGAATAATAGCTGAAAATTTTGAAAAAGCACTCCCAAAAATAAGTGCAGTCGATGGGTATACTTTATTCGGTTTTCTACAAAAAAATCCAAAAATTAGAACTAATTTAGAAAATAAAATGAATTTTGCTCTTTCATCAAAGATAAAATATCTTTATCTACTTTATAAAGATAAAAATGGAAAATTTCGATTTTTATTAGATGCTTCCAATACAGACAAAGCAATGTTTAATGAAAAATTTGACACTGAAAGCAATTTGTATAATAAAATTTATATTACAAAAAAAGAGATAATATCCGTACAAGACTCC
>WFQD01000418.1 GCA_015487265.1 Sulfurimonas sp.
GCTTTTAAAAAAATCTCTTTGGAAGAATTTGAAAAACATATTATATTTGTTGTATTTTTAAACAATTCATTCCACATCTTTCTCCATTTTTTTATATCTGTTTCTTCAGAAAACAACTTGTATTCCGCATTGTCATTGTTCTTCAAACAAATATCACATTCGTTTAAGTCGTTTGGCACTTGACAGTATTCATTGTGTTGATTTAGCAATGTGTAATTAGGACATAGTGGAAAATAATCATGCAGAGGAACATTCAATTCTATACTGTTTTTTGTTTGAACTGAAAGTAACTTTTCTATAAACTGTTCCAAGTTTTTGTAAGAGACAAGAGAGTTTAGAAAGATCTCGTCAATATCAAAGAAATTCAATGTTTCAAATAGCTCATCGATGTTGTCACTGCTATATTTTAAAGATTTATCTTCTGATTCTATTGTGATTATGTATTTCTGTGATCCCTTGAAATCAAAAGTTAACAAAATCACCATTTCATCATTATTTTTTCTTCTATCTATCTCCATAGTTCTATAATCTACCGCTCCACCGCCCAAATCATGATCGATAAAGAGTACCGTCTTCTTTTTATCGGAAAGAATTTGAAAATATAGAAAATTCCTCAAATTTTCCAATCGATTTTCGTTTATAGTCTTCTGTACTTGCAGGTCATAAGTAGGATGCTTTTGATTTAAAAGTTTCAAATTTGTATCTATAAGTCTTTGTTTCTCTTCACTGTTGAAAGAGCCACCATGCTTGTGATACACAAATAGGTTCGTAACATGAATATTTTTATAATCTTCTAATATGGCTCTTTGACAAAAGTCGTTTTCCTCTCCATATCCTTTGCCAAAAACTTCATCGAACATACCAATTTTATCTACAACATCTTTGTTGACACCCATACAAAAACCTACTCCTGTCGGTATCTCTATGTAGGTCTCTTCAAAATTCACTCTTTGAAAATAGCGGTCGATTTCTTCTACAGACATATTCTCCATAATTGTCACATTGTCTTCCAAGAAGTTTGGAAAACTGCAAATTGTCCCTGCATTGGTAAAAGGGGTTGTCGTAGCTACTTTCTCCATAGTGAATATCGGATACATAAGCCTCTCCAGCCACATAGGCGGAACTTCTGTATCGGTATTTAAAATTACAAAGTGATTTTCGGTATATTCGACCATTTTGTTCACGGTTCCAACAAAACCTAAATTGTTTTCATTTTCCATCAATATCAAATTTACCGCATTGTTTCTTTTCTTGATTTCATTTAGTAAGGCACTTACCCGTTCATCAGAACTTCTGTCATTACATACTATCAATCTATATGGTAAAGTCGTATTGTGAAAAATACTTTCAAACAACGGCTCCAAAAAATCGAATCCATTATAGACAGGTATCAAAATATCTATAGGTTTGTCGGTATCGAAAGAGAAATGCTTTTTTATTTCCTCGTTCTTACTGAAGTAATCTAACAATTCCTTGGATTGCACGCAATTTTCAGTGAAAATAGACTTTCGAGGAAGCCTTCCTTCCGATTTACCGTATCGAATATAATGAAATAGTGGATTGATACCCAACGACGCTACATCTTCATACTCATTCAAATAAAAATCAACATCGAACAAAGAAGAAGGGTTTCGCTTTTCTTTCCATCCAAAAAGCACAAAGTGTAATAAAGGGTTTATTTCACTTTCCAAAACATTCGGATTATGCTTTAGATAGTAATCTTCATCAAAGTAATCTGAATCGGATAAAAGCTCGATCTCTTCAAATTTTTGAACAACAATTTCATAGACCTTACTATCTATATCCAAATCAATGGGAGATTGGACTCCTGCATCTCTTTTCCATACTCTTAGATTGTTGACAATTTCTTGATAGCCAAAAAAACAGAAATGTTCAAAAGCGGATTTGAATTTCCCTTCTTTTATACCAGCTTCTACATCTTGATACAAAATAAGATATTTCTCTTCGTCAAACGGCTCAAAATCTTTATGAAACTTTCGTTTTCCCTTTTTTATCTCCTCTAAACCAAATTCTCTCAAATGTTTTTTGCCTGACTCAATCAAACCTTTCTCAATACTTTCCTGTAAATCTGGATTTGCTTCAAGATAAGATTTTTCATCAAAACCTACTATAGTTTCTTTGTTCGTTTGAGCTTTTTTCTTTTTCAGTAAGCTAAACATTTAGATCCTTTTTCAGCTCGTTTAATAACATATCCGTTTTTATAGGAGAATATCTTGGCCCTTTTTTGAGTTCAAAGCGATATAAACTTTCATAAAAATTATTGATAAATTTTTTTCTGGCAAATTTATATAC
>WFQD01000419.1 GCA_015487265.1 Sulfurimonas sp.
AATCTTTTTGATGGAGAATATGATGGTTGGGAATGTAGTCTTGTTAAAATTTAGCAAAAAAACATTATATGAATAGTTCTACATTGTTTCCTAATCTGGTTAAACTATTTGATTAACATAACATAAATTCTCTTGAAAAATTTCTTGATGTTAAAAATATTTCTAGAAACGATTTTTATATTCTTTATACCAAGATCTTGCAGCAAAATGTCTAAATTGATTAATTTTGACATTCAACTTTTGGCTGCATTTTCCAAGTCGATTTTTACATTCACAAGGGCATAGCTGTTTATTTGCTACTCTTTTTTTCATAGAAAGCATTTTTATTACCTGCTTTATAGGGTGTAAATAAACAAAGGTACTAAAGTGCCCACAGAAATTTTCTAAGTGTGCTATTTTAGGAGTTTTTATAAAAATAGCACCTGTATTCTTGTTAAAGCAAAAAAACAGCTCTCATATTTGTTCTACAAGCTACGAAATTAATTTCCGAGACTTATAGGTTGAAGAAACTCTTTTTCTTCGTCAATCGCAATTAAATTGTAAACTCGCTTGGAATAGCTCGTAAAATCGTAAGTACCGAAGAAGTTCAAAAATTTATAGTAGATGATAGAACTGTTTTTAAGCGCCTGAAGGATATTCTCTTTTTCAGCTTGAGTCTTTGCCTGTTGTAATTTTTTAGTGATGTATAGATAATTCCAAAGTATAATCGAGTTTTGAATAAGTCGTTTTGAGTTGTTGGCAATATTTTGTTCTTCAACTGTTGAAACAGTATATTCTTGGTTATTTCCAAAGAATACGGCCTTTGAAAATTTATTAGAAGCTTCTACTTTGTTGAGCTGCTTTTCAATTCTCTGGCGGAGTTTTACATCGTCAATATAGTTAAGGAGGAAATCTGTTTTTATAATCTTGCCATATTCTTTTAATGCACCATATAGCTTGTGTTGCCTGGAGTAAGAGGTAAGTCTTTTTAGAATCTGTGTCGCTGTTGTTTTTCTTTCTTTGATTGTAATCGCCAGACGCAAGATGTCATCCCAGTTATCTTTCATCTTTTTCAAGTTGATTTTTCGCTTGGGGGTCAGTTTATAACCTAAATTATGGTAGTATTTTGGGGTATTAAAGCCATAGAGCTGTTGATCTTTGAAATTTTTAATTCTTGGTCCGAAATTAAATCCAAGAATATCTGTTAAACCAAAAATTATCTCTGTGAATGCGTGAGAGTCACCGGCATGAAGGTCACTCTTTACAGTTTCATTATGCAAGAGACCATCGATAACATATCCAGACTCCCTTTCGCTAACATTTATAACTCGTGAATGAAAAAGCCGATGTGATTCATCTATAAAGGTATAGACAACCACACCTTTTTTAGCACCAAAATATTTGTTAGAATGACCTGCATTAGTTGAATCGATATTTGGCGCTATAGAGAATTTTTGACCATCACTCGATGTGTAGTTCTCATCAATATTGTGGCGCATATATTTAACAATTTCGAGTTTATCCATGTACGCAACTATTTTATCATTTGCCTCTTGTGTATTTTCTTCACTAAAGTACCATACTTTGGTATTATCAAGCTGATTTTCATTAATGCCTTTTGAGATTTTTCCCATTTTTGAAAGACTCAAATTACAGCCATATCCAAGGATACCTGCTAAAAGTAAATTATGTTTTTCTTTTCTATTTGTATGCGTATAATGTTTAAATGATGACAAAAAATCTGTCTGTTTATTAACAGCATCGAGTAAGTCTATGATTGATAGGTATTCATCATGGGGAAAATACTTAGCAAGAGTATTTTTTTCCTCCTCTTCACTCTTATCAAGCTTTGGTGTCTTGAGGATAAAAGAGTTATCTGTTGCTGTAAAATAGGTGTTAAAGCCCTTCTTGATGTTCTCGTTAGTAAGTTTGTAGCTCTGTTCTACTTTAGTCTTTACAGTCTCGATAAATGTATCAAAATCTTTCATACGCTCCATGTCATGCTTTTTTAGAAGCAGTTCTTTATCTTTTTCAAACTCCTCCTTAGAGATCATATAATCATCAAAATTTCTATATCTGTAGGAGTATTTCAGATTGAGAGTCCCATTTTTAATAGCATCACTCACATGAAAAAAGAGTAAGATTTTATAGAGTGATACACGGAACTTACCACTTTCAAACACAGCACTTTTTTCCTCATCATCTAAAAATGTTTGAGGTGCTTTGGAAGTTATATTGGAGCTGGTCTTAAAATAGTTTATAGCTTCAATGATATGTTTATTTGAAGATTTTTCATCAAACTCGATTGCTTTTAAAACACCAGAAAATTTCCCTTGAAGCGAGACAGATTTACTCTCTATAAAATCGTATTTATTATCGATTACAGAGTCAAAGACCTTCTTTTTATTGAGAATCTCTTTTAAAGTTTGTGTCTTTTTCTCAACAAGCTGCTCAATGGCTGCTACCTTCTTTACGGCACTGAGAGTGCTATCTTTAATAACACTCTCAATATCATTAAGCGTTGATAAATTGGCATTTTCAAGTGACTGCATTACTCTATTCTTTTGCGGTTCCATTTCAAAGCTATACTCTTTCTGAGCTCGTAGTGATGAATTCTTTGCTGTCTGTACAGTTGAAATAAACCTGTCTATCAAGTTATCATTACGAATCAAATATTGATAATAAACAAATGAGAGAAGCAAAAAATTAGATTCAATATCTTTTTTACGTTTGACTTGAAATACCTGGCTCTTTTCAATCCATCTTGCATGATACTCCGCTATTTTAGGGCTTAATCCAATCTCTTCAATAATAGACTGTGTGATTTGAAACTTTGATTTTATAGTATTGAACTTACAAAGGCTACCAATCATCTTGTTTTTATTGGTAGCATGCTCCAGCTTTTTATATTGTGCAAGATGCCATCTGTTTTTAGTTGATGTATCTTTTTGCAGAAATTCATCTAAGGCATTGAGTTTTTCATCTTTTATAAAAGGTACCAGTCTCTCAAGAATATCCTGTTTTTGTGAGTTGATTGCTAACGATATGATTCGTGAGAGTTCCGTGTAACTTGGAACTTCTATTTTAAGTTTTTTAGAGAAATCTATAAGCGCATAAAATATTTTTTTACGATGAGTGAAGTTGCTTGCTAATGTTGTGGCTTCTTTCAAGAGTGCTTCTTTTATATTGCTTGTATAGCTCCTAACTGCAAAGTATTCTTTTATGATTTGTTTATATCTACTAATGTTGCTTGTAGGCAATTTAAAAGTAGCCAAATCTATCTCTATTTGTAATTGCTCAAGAATATATAGAATATCGTCATTATGAAAATCTTCTATTGGATAAAAAATAGAACTTGCTTTATAGTAGCCGTATAG
>WFQD01000420.1 GCA_015487265.1 Sulfurimonas sp.
AGTTTATTATAACCGCCAAAGAATGCATAGTTCAAATAATAATTTGTCACCTGTCGAGTTTGAAGAAAAAATGATGTTACAGGTTGAAACAGCAGCTTAGAATGTTTATGGATTAGTATGATATAGGGTTGACACATCAACTGGTTATATGTTGAGTAACACTTTATACATTGAAGCTGGTGGAGGCATCACACAACTTAACGGTACTAAAATTGGTAATACTTATGAGATAGTGGATGAAAAAACATCTTTAGCATACTTAGAAGTAGCTTCAAGATGGTTTGACTCTTTAGATACTACAGCAAATGCAGGTCAAGTATTTCACGAGTTTAGAAACAATGAGTTTTCTTATGGTTTAGGTGTAGATTACTACCCTACAAATAACTCAAAACTTGGATTTAAGTATCAAAATGAAAAGGATAATATCGCAAGTGTTTATTCTGCTCAATATGGTTACTTTTTTGCAGAGTATGTAAACAACATTTCAAATGAGACTTATCAAGCGAATGTTGGTGTAAAGATAGCATTTACAGACTTAACAGACTTCTCTACTTACGATATGCCTACAAATATCAAGCCTCATCTTTCAGAACTTCACAGATTTGAAAGTGTTGCCTTTGGTACAAATATGGAGATACAAAGTAGTGCAGGTGTGAGTAAGACTGCTGAGGCTATTGCAAGAGAGAATACTCCTGCGGTTTCTAGTCCTACTATTAGCTTAGCAAATCAAAGTGTTAATGATAATGGTGGTGGTTTAGCTACAAATTTACCTGCTCCAAGTGTTACAAATGTAAAAACTGGTGCTGTTTATAGTATAGTTACTGGCACAACAGGACTTACGATAAATAGTTCTACTGGTGTGATGACTTATAATACTGACCTTAATAGTACAACCAATTTTAATATTACTATTAAAGTTACAAATCCAGATGGTGGAAATAGTTCTACAACATTTACTTTAACGGTTGTTAATAATGCTTAAAGTATAATATTGAGAAATTATAAAAAGGCTTACTCATTCCCATGCTCTGCATGGGAATGCCTACAGCAAATCAAAACGATACAAACAGGTACATTCCCACATACAATGTGGGAACGAGGGAAGGAATATCAATAATAAACCAAATTATATGACAAAATGCCATAAAAATAACTTCCCCTCAAATAATCCACTAAAATAAACAAAAAGAGGAAATTATGGGAAGAAGTCGCTACAAAATCTACGAACCAACTGCTCCACACTTTATGACTTGTACTATACTTCACTGGATACCCATCTTTACGAGAACACAAACTACAGATATAATCTTTGAGAGTTTAAAGTATCTTCAAAAAAAAGACAATCTTAAAATCTATGCTTATGTTGTCCTAGAAAATCATTTACACCTTATAGCTTCTAGTGACAACATAGGCGACTCCATGAAAGCTTTTAAAACCCATACAGCGAGAGAGATTTTAAAGTATCTACAAAAAGAAAATGCAAAAACCATCCTTGAACAGTTAGCTTTTTATAAAAAAGCACATAAGAAAAATGCTACTTATCAGCTATGGCAGGAGGGGATTGCACCTAAACTTATACAAAGTGATAAGATGATGCTTGAGAGAATAAACTATGTCCATAATAATCCTGTCAAAAGAGGCTACATTGAAGATGCAACATGTTGGAGATATAGTAGTGCTAGAGATTATGAGGGGGTGCAAGGATTACTTGAAGTTTGTCGTGTGTTTTAGCTGGGTGGTTTGTTTGTTTGTATGTATGAGTTCCCATATACAATATGGGAACTAGAATAATAACTGCCTTACCAAAGCATTATCTCTTTTTCGTTATCATAAAGAAAAAGGATTCTACTATGCCTCACTTAAAAGAATGCCACTCCCTCCAAGAAGTTCGTGATGAAATCGACTTACTTGATGCCGATATTGTCAACTTAATCTCACAAAGAAGCCATCTTATTCGTCAAGCAGCAAGTTTTAAAAATAGTGTCGATGAAGTCAAAGCACAAGATAGAATCGATACCATTATGCAAAATGTCCGTAAAAAAGGGATAGAATTAAACATTAACCCAAATATGCTCTCCGAACTTTTTACAATTATGATAGATGAGATGGTAGAAATGGAGATTGCTGAATTTAGAAACGCAGATGTTTTTTAATGCCACTGCGTTTTTTTGTGCCACTTCATACCATAGAGTAAAATAACACCGTAAAAAAGTATGCCAAGCGTGTAAGAGAGTTGCATATTTCCACTCATTTGTGCGATTTTTCCAAACAGAAGCGGGAGCAATGCACCCCCTGAAATCGCCATGATAAGTAAGGCACTTGCTTTTGCCGTATGCTTGCCGAGTCCTTCAAGTGCTAAAGGCCAAATTGTCGGCCACACAAGGGCATTTGAGAGTCCTAAAAGTGCTACAAAAGTAATGCTATTTGGCAAAAGTCCCACTCCGCTCCAGCCCCATAAAACTGCTGAAATCGTTGTTTGGGTTGTAGAAGAGAACACAATCCCCACGATAAAGAGCATTCCTAACAGTGCAGAACCGATAAGCGCTTTTTCTTGCGAGAGGAACTTGGGTATAAATGCCACCCCTACCCCATAAGCAATGACCATAAAGACCATGGTATAAGAAGTCAATGCCGTTGCATTGAGTAAGCCTATATCTTGTGCATAAAGACCTATGGTGTCCCCTGCTATGACTTCTATGCCTACATAAAAGAAGAGTGCAACTGCTCCTAAAACAACACGAGGAAA
>WFQD01000421.1 GCA_015487265.1 Sulfurimonas sp.
AGATGTGTATAAGAGACAGGATGAGTATGGTGCATTCTTTTTTGAGGATGAGGCAAAAAATAGACTTTTCTTTTATAATGATTTAAAAGAGTTCTATTTTTACAATTATGAAGGCAGTGACTCGCATCTCAAATGGCTTTTTATTTTAGCACCGAGAACACCTTTTGTGCAAACGAAAGGTGTAACATATAGCGATTATTTACCAGTCTATTTATTGCAGTCAAAACTCAAACAGATGGCGATAGAATTAGCCGCAACAGTGAAAAAAGATCTCTATAAACTTGAATACCGATACTTTTATGACACACTCAAGATAGTTTCAGACTTTGGAGTGGCTCATTTGAGTCCAATTCACAAAGGCTTCACAAAGATTCAATATAATGACATTGAATTAAATTTAAAACAAGGATAAAAAATGAAAAAATTAGTTTTAGCAAGTATACTTGCGGCAAGTGCCTCAATGGCAGATGTAAAAACAGTGACCCCTTATGTAGGTTCATTGAGTTATGATTCAAGTAGTGCAAAATCTATCAAAGATAATGCAAAACTTGCAGGTCTTTACACAAGTGTAGGGAATTTAAACTACTTGTTAGAGTTTGCCTATGGCTATACAAAAATTAACTACAAAGATGCTACTATCCAAGACCTGAAACAGCATGATATTACACTCAAGTATGGAAAATTTTATAAAAATTATGCTTGGAGTGCAGGGTTACACTATATTAACAACAATGAAACAGGAGCTATTAAAGATTTATCAGATGGATATACTGGTATTTTAGGAGTGGAAGGCTACAAATGGTTTGGCTATAACAAACTGACTTTCGGTGTAGATACTTACTATTCATACTATAGACATGCATTTAATGATACTTCTCGTACTTCAGAAACAAAAGTAGGTCTTTTACAAGTAAGCCCGAAAATCATGCATTCTAAAGCGATTAATATTAACACAAGAAATACTATTGCCTTGACAGCAAATTTCATTAAAGCGAATGATTATAAAGATTCAAGTTATACATCGTATGAAATCTCCGATACACTCGGGTATAAAAAGTTTTACACAACACTCAAATACAATGGCGGAAAAATGCGAAGCGGTGTTAAAGATGGTGGATTTACAGTTTACAATACAAAAGATTTACTCAAAAATGCCTACACAGCGAAAATCGGCTACTACTTCACACCAAAACTTGAAGCAGATCTAAGTTATACTCGTAACAATTACCAAGAGTATGATGCAGCAAACTTAGTTTTACTCCCTGAGGGAACAAGCTCTATTGCTGTAGTTTCGATGAGTTATAGTTACTAATGAAAAAAATAGCACTTTTACTCCTCTTTACAATCTCCTTGTTATCTTCTAGTGAAGAATTTGAGAGTATAAAGAGTGCCTATTTTAAATCATATGACTATGAGCAGGTGGGACAGTACAAAGAGGCTATAAAAATCTTAGCTCCTTTGTCTCAAAAATACCCCAAAGGCTATACATTGAACCTGCGTTTTGCCTGGTTGTTTTACCTTCAAAAGCAGTATAATACCTCTTTAGAATACTATAAAAAAGCATCACTCTTAAATACCCAAGCCCTTGAACCAAAGCTTGGGTTAATTCGTGTCTATTTGGCAACATACTCTTTTGAAAAAGCACAAAATGTGGCTACTGAGATTTTAAAACGGGATTATTATAACTATTATGGCAATCTCTACATGATACAAGCACTCCTTGCACAAAAAAAGTATAAAATTGCACTCTCTGTAACACAAAAAATCTTAGCTTTGTACCCTACAGATACAATCTTTTTAGAACAATTACTGCTTATTTATAAAGCAACAAAGAGTAAATATTATGAAGATGTGTACGAAAGTATTTTGATTTTAGATCCCAATAATGTTTTGGTGCGAACACTGCATTAACTATGTATAAGATTTTATTGGCTGACTTGGATTTAATTGGGGCACAAGAGAGTATCTTGAGTGCTTATGAGATTGATATAGTCTATAATATCGATGATTTTTATAATTTTACATATGAAAAACACTATGATATTTACATCGCCAATTACTACTATTATGATGTTGTCAAAGAGCTAAATCTTGTAAATAGTAAAACAAAAACACTTTTTATTGATGAGTATTACGATATACACCATCTCAAAAAAGCTTTTGAAATTGCAGATGATTACATCATTAAACCTTTAAATTTTCAAGAGTTGGTGATTCGCATAGAGTACCAACTCAAAAAGCTTTATAGCGTCAAAAAAGAGATAGTAACCTATAAAGATATGTATTTTCACATAAAATCTAAGCAACTGTACCGTAAAAATACAAAAGTTAAACTCTCTCCAAATGAAGCAAAACTCTTAGAGTATTTTTTATGTCAAATGAAAACCCCGCTCCATAAAGAGCATATTTTAGATTATTTAGAGAGTTCAAGTGATGGCACACTGCGTGTGTATATCTCAAAACTGAATAAAATAGGCTTTCATATAAGCTATGAGAGAATAAACCTGTCATATACACTTATCTAGTGTTATCAAAAGTATGCTACAATCTCACTATGAAAAACAGACTGCTCACACTTCTTTTACTTTTTTCAATCAGCTTTAACATAGCCCATGCCTATGTGATTGCAGAGTATGACGCACATCCGTGTGAAGTGCATGAGTATGTCCATGAGTTTCAAAATGCTCATGGCATAGAAGCAGATGATATTTGTCATTTACACCATTTTTTCCATATGGCTTTTATCTTACCTCCCATAAATATTGTACTTTTTCATGACGATGTAAACACACTCCATTCTCAAAAGAGAAATACATACACATACAACTCACATAAAAACTTCTTAAAACCCCCTATTTTCGCATAAAAAACCCTTAACCCATACCTTTATCAACCATTCATTATAAGGATATTTATGAAAAAAATAGTCATACTTCCATTACTATTATGGAATTTACATGCAGAAAATTTTGACACCTTTATGCACAAAGCCCTGCAAAATTCTCCCTATCTCAAAGCAAATGCTTTAGAGGGAGAACGAGCAGGTGAAATGTCAAAGATTATACAACGGTATAAAAACCCTACACTCTCACTCGAAGCTTCAAGATTTAAGCCCGATGTAGGAGCCAATGCTCCGGGATACAGCACAACATTTTCACAGCCTATTCGTTTATGGGGTGTACGTCAAACAAGAGAAAAACTTGCCCTTGCAACACAAGCAGTTGCTACAAGTAGTATGCAACTCAAACAGGCAAATTTCAGAAGAAATCTCTCTTTAGACTACATCAACTATATGCAAGCGAGTGCCTTTGTTCACCTCGCAAAAGAGGAACTTAAAATTGTGCAAAAAATTGCGAGCATTTCAAAAGAACGCTACGATGCAGGAACCATAGCCAAAGTCCGCTACCTCTTAGCCAAAGTGGATGTTATGCGTGCAAAAAATAGACTCAATGAAAAAGAGGCACAAAAAATAAGTGCTTACTGGACTCTTTTAGCACTTGGAGGTGAAAAAAAAGAGATTACACTTGAAGAAAAGTACAACTTTATGCGCCATACACAAGTAACTTTGAACTCTGCAAGCATACAATTTTTACAAAGTTCTCAACAAAAAGCTGAGCAAGAAGCTCAGCTCAATGCACATAAAATAGAGTGGCTAGACCTCTATGCCACATACGAAAAAGTGCCTAATCAGAGTATTGCCCGTGTTGGAGTCGATATTCCCCTTGCGATTTTTAATACGAAAAAAGAAGAACAACGCATTGCACAGCTTCAAGTCAAGCAGCGTAAATATTTGATTGAAAACCAAAATATACTCCTTGCAAACAGACTCAAACGACTCGATGCCGAGTTAGAAGTTTTGCATAAAACTTTAGACTCCACAAAGGAGCTGTACCTTGCACAAAAAGAGCTTTTAACCATGTATGAAGCAGCGTATAAACTAGCAAATGTAAACCTCATCGAGTTGCAAAACATTAAAAATCAAATCATTGCAACACGAGAAAAAGAGATACTACTACAAACAAAAATAGATAGAAATATCGTTTTATACAATTATGAAATCGGAGAATATAATAATGAATAAATTACTACTCATAACACTTTTTAGCGGTGTTCTTTTTGCAAATGGTGCAGAGA
>WFQD01000422.1 GCA_015487265.1 Sulfurimonas sp.
AGCTTCTATAGATTTAATAATATTTTATAATGAACCCAAAAAATTGAACCAGTAAATTTCAGATTTTAATTTCAAAATGTTAAAATAGAAAAAGAAAAAATAGGGATTCAAAAATGAGCAAAAAGAGAAAAAGTTATAGTGCAGACTTCAAAGCAAAATTGGTTCTAGAAGTTTTAGAGGGTGAGAAAACTATCAACGAAATTGCAAGTAAATATGAAGTATTACCAACAAGTCTCAAACAATGGAAAAAGCAATTTTTAGAAAACATGTCGTTGGCATTTGATAAAAGTACAGTTGTCAAAGAGTATAAAGACAGGATTGAGATTCTTCAAAAAGATAAAGATAATATGGCAAAGAAAGTGGGTGAATTAACACTTGAGAGAGATTTTGCTGTGGAAAAGCTACACAGCTTGGCATCTTCTAAAGAGAGAAAACTATGATTGATTCCACCCTTAATACTCAATGTCGCCTACTTGGAGTAAGTAAGTCAAGTTTCTACTATACACCAGTAAAACCATTCAGTACAGTACAAGATATTGGAGTGCTTGATGCTATCAATAACATCTACTCTGATTTTCCATCGTATGGAGCAAGAAGAATGACCAAACAACTGCAAAGAGATGGGTATAATGTTGGAAAGAAGTTTGTCAAAAAAGCAATGAAATATATGGGCATAGAAGCCCTGTACACGAAACCTAAGATTGCTATGCCCCTTGGGTACTACTATGGCTAATAAAGAGTATTACAAATATCCATATCTTCTTAAAGATTTTAGAGACTATGCAGGGAGAGTCATTACTGAGAGAGTCAATCAAGTTTGGTACCCCAAGGGCATTTCCTCACTATCGTTCACGGCAAGTACCGATATCACCTATATTAAACTCGAAACAGGCTTTGTCTATCTTGCTACTATCATTGACTGGCATAGCAAAAAAATACTCTCATGGAAACTTTCAAATACTATGGATATGGGCTTAGTAAAAAGTGTTCTCAATGAAGCACTAGGGCTTTACCCTACACCCGAAATATTCAATACAGATCAGGGGAGTCAGTACACTTCAAAAGAGCATACAAATATCTTGAAAAAACATGGTATTCAAATCTCAATGGATGGAGTAGGAAGAGCAACTGATAATATCGCCATTGAAAGATTCTGGAGAAGTATCAAATACGAAGAGATTTATCTTAACGAATACAAAATTGTTACATTTTCAAACAGACTTTTAACTAAATATTTATACTAAAAGTGTATAATTATAAGAAATAATAAAAAAGATACTCTAATTTTGAAAACAATAACACAAACAAAACTCTTTGTCTCTTTAAGCATTTTCTTTACTCTCTTTTATAACTATAGTTTTTTTACAAATCTTGTAAAAGTGTATACCTTAGAAGAAAATCTTGGCTTTATCATCTCTACAGCTTTTGTGATGACTTTTTTTCTCATTTTTTTGTTAGGGCTTGTAAGTTTTAAGTATACCATTAAACCGATTGCTATTACTCTTTTACTTGTTTCTTCTATGACAAGTTATTTTATGAACACATACCATGTTATCATCGATGCAACAATGATTCGCAATATGATGCAAACAAATATACACGAATCTCTTGATTTGTTGAGTGTGAAGCAGGTTATCTATTTTGTTCTTTTTGGATTGTTGCCGTCATACTATGTGTATAAAGTAAAACTTGAGCAAAGAGGCTTTAAAAAAGAGTTTCTCTCAAGAGTAAAACTTCTACTACTCTCTTTAGCCATTATTGCTGTGGCTATTTTCTCTTTTTCTAAGTATTACACCTCCTTTGTACGCGAGCATAAGCCCCTGCGTTTTACAATTAACCCAACATATTGGATATACTCTACAGGCAAGTATATAAACCTTACATTTAACTCTGCTCCTTTAGTGGTCAAACCTATAGGACTGGATGCAAAAATACCTGATACAACTACTCGTAAAAAACTTGTTATTATGGTCGTCGGTGAGGCAAGTCGAGCCGATCATTTTAGCCTTAATGGGTATGAAAGAGAGACGAATCCTCTCTTAGCACAAGAAGATATTATAAACTTGCCAAATGTTTACTCTTGTGGAACTTCTACTGCTGTTTCTGTGCCATGTATGTTTTCTAAGTACGATAGGAGCAGTTATAGTTATAAAAAAGGCATCAGCACCGAAAATGTGTTAGATGTTCTCAAACATACAAAAAAAGTGGCTATTTTGTGGAGAGATAATAACTCTGACTCCAAAGGTGTTGCTCTGCGAGTGCCTTATGAAGATTATAAAACTGCTCAAAATAATTCTAATTGTCAAGAGGGTGAATGCCGCGATATGGGAATGCTTGTCGGTTTAGATAAGTTTATAGCAAAAAACAAAAAGAGAGATATTCTCATTGTTTTGCATCAAATGGGAAATCATGGTCCTGCTTACTATAAACGCTACACGAAAGCATTTGAAAAGTTTACTCCTGTTTGCAAGACAAATCAGCTTGAACAGTGTTCCAAAGAGGAGATTGCCAATGCTTACGATAATGCTGTTTTACAAACCGATACTTTTTTAACAAAAACTATTCACTTCTTACAAGCTTATGATACAGAATATGATACTGCAATGATTTATATGAGTGATCATGGTGAGAGTTTGGGTGAGGGTGGTGTTTACTTGCATGGACTTCCTTACTTTATGGCACCTGATGCACAAACACACATAGGTGCATTGCTGTGGTTTGGTGAGGATATGAAAAAAAGACTCCATTTGAGTACATTTAAAGCCGATAAAAAGTACACTCAAGATGCACTCTTTTCTACCTTATTAGGGCTTTTTAATGTACAAACAAAAGAGTACAAAAAAGAGATGGATATACTACATAATGAGCCTTAATAAACAAATTTTTCTCACTGCTTTTGTTTTACTGACAAGTATTGTTTACTTTGGAATGAGTGAGATTGATATTGTTGTGCAGGACTCTTTTTATAATTTTCAAACACACCATTGGATACTTGATTGGTCGCTACAACCTTATAAATTTATATTTTATGATGGAGCAAAAAGATTTTTAATTCTGTTTGCGGTGACACTTTTAATAGTTTCACTTATTTTTAGAAAAAAAGCTTTTGTGCAACAGTATAAAAGAGGAATAATTATTATTTTACTTTCTGCTATTTTTGTGCCTTCTATTACTGGAATTTTAAAAAACAATACAAATATGCCATGCCCTAAAAATGAGATACGTTATGGGGGTGTCTATCCTAAAACTGCTGTATGGGAAAAATACCCGAGTGATTTTAAAAAACCACATACAAAATGTTGGCCAGCAGGGCATGCAAGCGGTGGGTTTGCACTTTTGAGTCTCTTTTTTTTCTTCAAAAGAAAACGCAACCGTTTTATAGGTTTAGGCATTGGACTTTTTGCAGGATGGAGTACGGGACTTTATAAAATGCTCATAGGTGATCATTTTTTAAGTCATACTGTTATAACAATGATTTTAGCTTGGCTTATTGTTCTCGTTATTGCAAAAATAACTACAATACGAAAAGTCTAATCATAATTGTGGTATTATAGTGCCATTATAAAATATACTAAGGTGTTTGAATGGATTTAGGTACAGTCATTGGTATTGTTTTAATTTTAGCGCTGTTCATCATTTCGATGGTTATGGGTGTTGGAGTCGGTGCTTATATTGATATTCCCTCTGTAATGATTGTTGTGGGTGGGAGTATTGGGGCTTTGATGGTCTCTTTTAAACCAGCCCAAATGAAAGCATTTACAAAGATTTTTATGAAAGCTGTCAAACCTGGTGAAGAAGATGTGGCAGAACTCATTAAAAAGCTTGTTGAGTTTGCAACAAAAGCAAGAAAAGATGGCATCTTAGCACTTGAAGGTGATGTCAATAGCGAAGAGAATGAATTTTTGAAAAAAGGTTTGTCTATGGCTATTGATGGGAGTGACCCTGACACAATTCGTGAACTCTTAGAGATAGAGATGGAGCAAACCAGTACACGCCATAAAATCCATGGTTCTATCTTTAACCAGTGGGCAGGACTTGCAGGAGCAATGGGAATGGTTGGAACACTCATCGGGCTTGTTGCCATGCTTTTAAATATGGCGGACCCATCGGCTATTGGTCCATCAATGGCGGTTGCATTGCTTACAACCATGTATGGAGCAATTATTGGGAATGTTTTTGGAACACCAATTTACAATATTTTGGCGATTCGTAATGATGAAGAGACCCTCGTTAAAGAGATGATTTTAGCAGGCATTATGTCCATTCAATCAGGGGATGCCCCAAGAGCTTTAGAAGCAAAACTACTTAGCTATCTTGCACCTGCAGATAGAGTCAGTCAATTTGACTAAAAGAAGTAAATAATGGCTAAAGATAAGTGTCCTGAATGTGAAGAGTGTCTCCCTGCTTGGTTAGCGGCGTTTGGGGATTTGATGTCTCTATTACTCTGTTTTTTCGTTTTACTTTTGTCTATGTCAAGTATGGACGCGAAAAAAGTCTCTGAAGCGATTGGTTCCCTCTCAGGGGCGATGAGTGTTTTAGAGGGTGGAACAAAAACAGAAATTTCAAAAAAACGTATCCAAGAATCAACCCCTATAGAGTCTCAAGAGGAAACAAGTCAAACTGTCAATCGTGTGCAACAAGCTGTGAGTGATGCAAATGAGATGATGGAAAAAGGGCATGGTCCCTCGATTACCCTTGATGATGCACAAGAAGGCTTTGTCATTAAACTTCCTGCTTCTTTGTTGTTTAAACCTGACAGCGCGACAATAGAAAATCAAGATGCCTTACTTTTTTTAAAACGGGTGGCCTTGATTATTGATGAGTTACCAAAGAGTATGAATGTGAGTGTGCAAGGACATACCGACAATCAGCCCCCAAGTACTCGAAGCCCTTTTAAAGATAATTGGGATCTCTCTTCTGCTCGTGCTATTTCAGTGTTGCATGAATTACTGCTTGATGGGGTCTCTCCTAAGATTTTGAGTTCAGCAGGTTTTGCAGAGTATAAACCTATCGCTACGAATGCAACTGCAAGTGGGCGAGAAAAAAATCGTCGTGTTGAATTGCATTTTTACGGTGCAAAAGATGACTCTAAAGAGAGTGTTCAGAAAAATATACTACAAAAGGAAGCAAGTAAATAATGCTGCGTTTGCTTGTTTTACTTTTAGCACTCTCTTCACTGTTGGGTGCAGAATCTGTCACTATTCCTACCATGAATTTTAATCTTGCAGCTCCAGATACACCTAAACAATTAGTCTCCTCTTTAAATGTTTTAGTTGTTTTAACCCTGCTATTTTTAGCCCCTTCTATGGTGTTAGTGATGACAACTTTTACCCGTTTTGTAATTGTATTTGGCTTTTTACGTCAAGCTCTTGGAACGCAACAAGTTCCACCAACTCAACTGCTCGTAATGCTTGCGATGATCCTTACATTTTTTGTAATGGAACCCGTAGGTACAAAGGCTTATGAAGCAGGTATTAAACCCTATATTTCTGAGCAAATAGGGTATGAAGAAGCATTTGCCAAAACAACACTTCCCTTTAAAAACTTTATGATTCGCAATACAAGAGAGAAAGATTTAGCACTCTTTTTTCGTATAAGAAAGATGAAAAATCCACAAACAGTCGCAGAAGTTCCTCTCTCTATTGTTATTCCTGCGTTTGTGATTAGTGAGATTAAAACAGCTTTTGAGATTGGGTTTTTGATATTTTTGCCATTTTTGGTGATTGATATGGTTGTGGCATCTATTTTGATGTCAATGGGGATGATGATGTTACCCCCTGTTATGATTTCTCTCCCTTTTAAAATCTTAGTTTTTGTCCTCATTGATGGTTGGAACTTACTCATAGGCAATTTAATTGCTTCTATCAAATAAAAGGGATATGTAATGGAATGTGAACATTTTGGAGAATGTGGGGCTTGTAAACTCTATGAGGGTGGATACCAAACGCAACTTGCAACAAAACTAGCACGCAATAAAGAACGATTTGCTTCTTTTTATCAAAATCAAATTACTATTTTTGAATCTTTAGATGCCCATTATCGTTCTCGAAGTGAATTTAAAATATGGCATGAGGGAGAAAACCTCCATTATGCGATGAACCATCAAGAAAAAGGGCGAGTTGTATTTATCAACGAGTGTCCTCAGGTAAATGAGTATATCGCAGAGTTAATGCCAAAATTACTGCAAAAAATTGAAGCAAAAGCGATAGGTTTTAAACTTTTTGGTGCTGATTTTTTAAGCTCAAGTAGTGGAGAGATAGTTGTTTCGCTTTTGTATCATAGAAAACTTGATGATGAGTGGCAAGCAAAAGCTGAGCAAATTGCGGATGATTTAGGCATTTATATTATAGGACGTTCACGCAAGCAAAAGCTAGTGATAGGGCAAGATTTTATTACAGAAACTTTAGCAATTGCAGATGAAAACTATAGGTTTCATTATATTGAAAACAGTTTTACACAACCAAATCCACGAGTGAATGAGCAGATGATTACTTGGGCAATGCAAAAGTTTGCAGATGTACAGGGAGATTTACTTGAACTCTATTGTGGGGCAGGGAATTTTACTATTCCTTTTGCAAAAATGTTTGACAAAGTCCTTGCAACAGAGGTTTCCAAATCATCCATAAATGCAGCCAAGGCAAATATGCAACTCAACAGTGTGCACAATATAGAGTTTCTTCGTATGAGTGTAGAAGATTTTGTCTCTGCACTTGATGGAGTTCGTGAGTATCGTCGTATGAAAGATATAGATATAACAAGTTATAATATCAAAAGTATATTTGTAGATCCTCCAAGAAGTGGTATGGATGCACTCTCATGTGCATTTAGTGCAAGGCATGAAAATATTGTCTATATTTCATGCAATCCAGAAACACTTGTGCGAGATTTGGAAATTTTAAGTAAAACGCATGATGTCATTGACATGGCATTATTTGATCAATTTCCCTACACACACCATGTTGAGATGGGTGTGCAACTTAAAAAGAAGGCGTAAAATGAAAATATTGTTTATTCTAAGTATGGTGTATCTCTCTTTGAGTGCAAATGATGTGCAAAGATTGTATGAGATAGTGAGTGATGTTAATAATGTGCAAACAGACAATACTGAACTCCTTGAACAAAAAGTAAAGCGTTTAGAAAAAAAAGTGAAAGAATTAACACTGGCACTCAAACAAAAAGAGGCACAATCTCATGTAAAACAAAATATTCCAAAAGAACCACAAGTAGCAAGAAAAACAAAAGCAGTACTCAAAACAAAACCAAAGAAAAAATCTTCTCAGGTAGGTACATATAGGTTACTTCGAGATGCATATGTTTATAATGAAGAAGATGGTGAGATACTCTACACTTGGGAAAAAGGACGATCTTTTACCTCAAGTAAACATACCGATAGAATGATTAAAGTAACAGGCTATTTTGTCAATAGAATTTGGCGAAAAGCAGAAAAAAATATGTGGGTAAAAAGTGAAAATGCTTTTAGAAGATAAGCAGTTTGCATAGTTTATGAAAAAAATTTTAATTATTAGTGATGGAAGTGTGGGTGAGCACTTTATCACAAGAACATTACAAACCAATAGTAATGAAAATATTTATTATATTGTGCAGATGAAAGCAACAAAATTTGAAGATTATAACCCTGCACGCTTTAAATTTTATGAGTTTGACCCTACGAGTTTGTATAAGTTAGCCAACCTTTTAAAGATGGAGTTTATTCAAGTTTTTATTGTAATGAACAGTAGTATTGATGTTGAAAACACGATTAAAAATATTCGTAGTATTAAAAAACAGTTACGTATTATTGTGCTTAATCAATGGAACTTAGAGAATGAAGATTCAAATGTTGTTATGATTAACAGTCATGAACTCTTAGCCTCACGATTTTTAGACTACTTGCCAAATGTGCCTGTCATTGCTCAAAATGTAGGGATAGGTGAGGGCGAAATTATGGAAGTGCTTGTCCCTTTTGGAAGCTCTTTTGTGTATAAACATTTAGGTGTTATTGAGCAGAAAAATTGGAGAATTGTTGCAATTTATCGTAATAGAAAACTTATTTTGGCTTCACGAAGACGGATGATTCAACCCAATGATTTACTACTTTTAGTAGGTGAGCCTGCTGTTTTAAAATCGGTCTATAAAGAGATTAAACAAGAACTTGGGCAGTTTCCTGAGCCTTTTGGATCAAACCTTTACTTATTAATTGATATGAATATAGTCAATCATGAAACCTTAAGTGAGTCAGTGCGTCATGCCATTGAGGTGCATGAAAAATTTAATCGCTATGATATGATTATAAAAGTAGTCAATCCCTCAAATATTGAACTCCTCCAAGAGATTAAAAATTATAGTAGTCAAAAAGTACGCATCGATATTTACTATAATAATGATGATTTTGTGGAGATGTTTCATCATGATATGAATGCTTATCATGTCGGGCTCATTATTGTCTCAAAAGAGATGTTTGCAGATGATGCCATACGTGCAACACTCTATGATGCCCATATTCCAGTTTTTAAAATATCTAACAAAGGTCTCTCTACACTCAAAGATACAGAGCTTATTCTCTCTGAAAATCGTGATTTAGAAAAAATTTCCTCAACTATTTTTGATATTTCTGAACAGATGAATTTAAACATCGTCATTCATAACTATATGCGAGAACATCAAGAACACAAAGCATCTGTAATTGAGCATTTTCAGAACCTTTCGAGTATTTTTTCTAAGTCGATTAAGATTATACAAGAGGATGAAAACCCAATCTTAGCACTCAAAAAGAAAGAGAATTTTATGCATGTTCTTCCCTTTACTGCAAAGTTGAAGCAAGGGAGGATTTTTTCTTATTTTTCAACTGATAGTGAAAGGCTTTATTATAAACTTGATGATTATCATCAGATTTTCATCCCTGTACAGATTTGATTTAGCTTTTCTTTACTCTTTTTTAAGTATTATATATCCTATATTAAATTTGGATATAAAATGCAAGTACACATTCCTTTAGTAAAAACCGTTGATAACTCTTATAGTATCTCTATTGAACCGTTACAAGCGACTCATTTTGACACAAAAGTAGCCATAATTACAAATCCAAAAGTAGCAGGCTTACATTTGGGGTATTTACTCTCAAAAATAACCGCTAAAGAGCTTTACATCATAACAGTACCTGATGGAGAAGAGTATAAAAATCAAGAGTCTGTCAATACGATTTTAGAGTCGCTTTTTAACCATCGTTTTAACCGTAAATCTTTACTCATTGCGTTTGGTGGAGGTGTGATAGGTGATATGACGGGCTACGTTGCAAGTATTTATCAGAGGGGAATTGATTTTTTGCAGGTACCTACAACACTCCTTTCGCAAGTAGATGCAAGTGTTGGTGGAAAAACAGGCATGAACAATAGCTATGGAAAAAATCTTATTGGTGCATTTCATCAACCAAAATCTGTGCATATAGATGCCCATTTCTTACAAACATTGCCACAAAGAGAGTTTGGTGCAGGTGTTGCTGAGATAGTTAAAATGGCAGTTACTTTTAACAAAGATTTTTTTACATTTTTAGAACATGCAGACCTGTATGATAAAGAAGTACTGCAAGAAGCGATTAAACAAGCGGTACAAACCAAAGCGGATGTAGTGGAACAAGATGAAAAAGAGCATGGCTTGCGTGCAGCTTTAAATTATGGGCATACTTTTGGGCATGTGATTGAGAGTCAAACAGCCTATAAAACGTATCTTCATGGTGAAGCAGTTGCTATTGGAATGGTGCTTGCCAACAGACTTGCCGTTAAACTCAAGTTGATGAGTGAAGATGAAGCATACCGTGTTGAACAATTTTTAAAAAAATATAATTTGCCAACACACTATACAATTAGCAATAGTGAAATTTTTTATGAAACATTCTTTTTAGATAAAAAAAGTACAGATGCTCAGGTAACTTTTATTCTTCCGCTTGGAATTGGAGATGTGAAAATTACCGATAGTATAGATAAAAATATAGTTTTAAGTGTTTTAGATGCCTTTTAAACTCTTTGTTCTCTTCTCTTTCATTTTGCATCTCCAGCTTTTTGGAGAAAATATAGATATAGAGACAAACAGCAGTCGTACACCTGTAATTGTCTTGGCTCCAAAGATAGATGCAAAAAAAGTAGCAGAGTATCTTACACAAATTCAAGAAATAGAGAATTCAATTTCTAAAGAGCAGGAGTGGGTAAAAAGTTATGCTTCGTATTTGACATTTTTAGATGTGCGAGATGCACTTTTGAAGATTACAAAACGAATTTATTATTTAAAAAAGCATACAAAAACACTCAAAAATCAGGATGAACTCAATGCTCTTATTTCGAAAAAAAATATTTTAACCGCACAAATAGAGAACTTAAAAGGGAAGGGGAGTTCTCCTTTCTCACAAATGATTACGCCACCTGCCTTAGGTGATGTTCCAAAAATTGCCAATATTTTTGAAGTTTTTTCAGGTTTTTCTTACATTAAAATTTTAGATGCAAATCTTGAAGAGTACAAAAGAAGAAAAGAGAGTTTAAAAGAGCTTATCTCTTTACTCCGTAAAAAAGATACACTTTATAAAAAGTTAGTAAAAATAGCTCAAGAAGAAAAA
>WFQD01000423.1 GCA_015487265.1 Sulfurimonas sp.
ATATTTTCAGTAGTAGACCAATACGCCCAGTCAGTATTTTTTGATAATGCTTTTTTTATATAAAAATTATTATGTTTATCCTTGCTATATATTGTCATTAATTCTTCTAATGTTGGTATTTTCCAGTTGTTTAAACCACAATATTGCTGTTTATTTAATTCTTGTGCATATCCCAAAGCTTCTTCATAAGTGTATATTGTACTAATATTCTCATTTGTTTTTATTTCCCATAATAAATTTGTTTCAATATCTAACCATGCATTACAATCATGATAAAACTTTACTGGAATTGTTTGTTTTTTGCAGATAGTATGCTTTAACAAAGTTTTTTTTGTTTTGGCTACTAATTCTTTAGCTCTCAATAATAAGTTGTCAAGTCTAGTGTTTGTATTGCTCTGTAACATCTTGTATTGCTTTATAATATCCCCTCACCGCTTTTATCATCCAAATGTCGCTGATAATTCTTCTTAGCCAGCTCTTTAGAAGTATTTGCATAACAGTAGTTACACTCATGTGGGCAAGTGTTGTATTGTCCTATATCTTTGCTCATCACACATCCACAATCTTCTCTTTGACCTTTGTCTTTGAGGTTTCGTTTTTTTGTAATTTTTCTTTCGGCTTCAAATAAACTTGGTTCTTCTATCTCAACACCCAGAAAATCCATAAGCTCTTTATCTTCACTAAAAAGCTCTATCATTAGATCATCATCTATGCATTTGTTATGGACTATGCCATATTTGTCTAAGTCTATCTTTTCGCTACATGTACCAATCTCTAGTCCCCACTCTTTATTTATTTCAGATATTCCTTTTGCAAATGCTTCCATAGTTTCAGGAGTAAACTCTACATAGGGTACTTGTTCTTTGTTGAGATTGTTTTGTACTTTTCTATAGGTCGCTATATCTGCAAAACTAAATACAAGTTTTTCAGTGTAATCTTTGAGTTGGTCACCTATGTTTTTAACTCTTCTCAGTAGTTCATCAACATCTATAGTATCTGTCAATATGAGTGGATCATATCGCCAGACAACTCTCTTTTTGCCGAGTCTGTTTGAGAGTTCTTGAAAAGTTTTGATTCTATTCTCAACACTTGGTACTTTTGCTTCATACCCCTCTTTGTCATAATCGTTTAAAGAGTATTGAAAATAGTAGTTAGGTATGTTTTCGTCTAAATAATCAAGATACTTAAACATAGGTCGAGGATTTTTCGTCCAAAAAACTACAAGGCGGGTATTTGCAAATGAAACATACAAAGGCTTACCGTTAAAAGGATTAGTCCACTTAAGATATCCAGCTTCCCATCTGTTTATAAACCAATCACCGTAAAATGTAGGTATATCCGTAGCACGACTTGCAGATATGATGACTGGTGCTTGTGCTTCTACTGTGCTGCCATCTTCTATGAGTATTCTATTTTTCTTCCATTGCATAACAAATTATACCTTTTTTTGATGTTCATGTGTTAAAAGTTTAAATCAGCATTTTTTGCAATCCCTAAACCACCTTGTGAATACCTAATTTCCACATCCCGTGTAAGATTTCCTACTAATTAAAAATCATCGATTCCTTTTGTTCATCTCAAAGACCCATAAAGCAAATTCATGTTCTTCTTCTATTCGAGAAACAACATTGTTTTAGCTATAAGTTTTTCACACTCATATTCTTCAAATTCTTGTTGATACTCTTCCCAAATATCCTCTTCAGAATCTTTCTCTCCGTACGGTTCACAGTTCATTCCATAGCAGTATGTTTTGACTTTATCTTCAAGAAAACAGAGAAGTTCTTGCTTGGTGTATGCAGATTTATAACGAGAAATGTGAAGCAGTTTGTAAATCTGCTCTATCGAATTGTCTCTAAACAATTCAACTAAAGTTATGTTAAAAACTCTGTTAACAATCTTCACTCTTTTAGCTTTTGGCGGAATCTTGGAAACACCGTACTTTATGCGTCGCAATGCTGCAGGAGTGTTGATATTAAATTGCCGTTCATTAATAATGTTTATTAGTGCAACGAGTCTTGGGAATGTTCCAATATCGTGAGATATATACATAGATATTTTTTTACTGTATGGAAAGAGATTGTGTTCAATACTTCCACAAGGGTAGTAATTTGCTTGTTCTGTGTTCATCAATTTTTCCTAATTTATCAACTTCATTTTTTTACAAGCAAAAGTATAGTTACCATCACAAGCTTTTTTAAATAACTCTTTAGCCTTCAAATAGTTCTGCTGTGCACCTTGGCCATAATAGTATAAAGATCCAAGGTGTTCACAACCTACAGGATTTCCAGCATCACAAGCTTTTTGATAATAATATTTAGCTTCGTAATAGTCTTGTTTTACACCTTTACTACTGCCATAGCAAGCACCAACAGATACACAACCCATAGAGTTACTGCCATCACAAGATTTTTTATAAAGTTTAAAGGCTTTTTTATAATTCTGATGTAAATATGCTTTCGTTGCATCAGTAAAATAATCTGCTTGTAATCCAATTGTCCCTAGCAGTGAAAATATAATTAGAAGTTTTTTCATTTTGTTTCCTATTTTTCTTTTATAAGCTTTTTAGCTATTTTTGCAATTGATACCATTCAATCTTTTTTCCAGAAAGATGTAGCCTTTATTAATAATCTCTTTCTCATCAAAGAATGCTATAGACTACATTGAAAATTATATTCCTAATCAAAATGGAAATGGATTGTCCAGCTCATCTATCTCATTCATGATTTTTTCATCTGTAATAGCATTAGTGCTTGAAGCAGTAGTCTGATATGTTTCTGGTTGAGTTTGAGCGTGCTCTTGTTGTGCATAAGTCTGACTTTGTTGTTGTGTCTGCATATTTTCAGCACTGTTTTGTTGTGCGACAGTTTGGCTTCCCTTACTATCTAACATCTGTATTGTCTCTACAATTACACTGTGTTTAGAGCGTTTTTGACCGTTTTGATTATTCCACTGTTCAAACTGCAATCTACCCTCAACTAATATCTTGGAACCCTTATGCAAATACTGATTTGCCACTTCTGCACTTCTACCAAAAAAGTAATATCCACAAAACAGACCTCCTCTTTTTGTTCACCTGTATTTGATTTAAACTTTCGGCTTGTAGCAATAGCACTTTTTGCAATAGTCATCCCAGCTTGTGTATATCTGATTTCTATATCTCTGGTTAGGTTCCCCACTAATATGATTTTATTAAACATTCACTATCCTTTTTTGTAGACACCAGAAGTATAAAATATCTGATGGACATATAGTGTCTTATTTTAAATACTCTGTTAATTCATTCTCAATTTTCTCTTTCAAAGAAAGCGGCTCTATCACTCTCATATGAGGAATCCATTTTTTAACAAGTTCCTCCATCTCCATCTCTTGTGTTACTCTAAACGCAAGTAGCAAAGAACCGTCGTCTTTTGTTTGAACTATCTTTTGAGATGGTAAAAACTTCTTAAGTTTAAAAAATCTTGCCTTTTTACTATCGACTTCTACTAATACCTCTATCATATGGGTTCTATAGTTTGGGGTATATTTTGGAAATGGTGTTTGTAACTCTTTTATGAATGATTCTATATCTGGATTGAGATGAAATGTTTTTGTATGCAGTTTAATCTCTTGAATATTTGAGATTCTAAAAATACTAAAAGGGTGCTCTGTGTCTGTGTTTTCACATGCAAGGTAAAAGTTTTCATTCATAAATACGATTTTGTATGGTTTTACCTCATACTCTTTTTCTCCACTTTTCTCTTTTTGGATGATAGTTGCATACCGTTTCCATGTAATGGCTCTTTCTATCTCTTTAAGAAGTTGCACATCTCCTTTTTTAGTCTCATAAGGCTTTGTGATGAACTCATAACACTCTTTTGACTTTTTGATTTTTGAGTTGATAATGCGTTTATCATTTTCTGAAATACTCAAGCCCTCTAAAATATTATTTCTTTGAGCGATATTGAAAGTTTGAACCATTAGAGCTAATGTATCTTTGTCCATAAAATTACTAAAGATATCTTTTGTAATCGCTTTATAACAGCCTTTCTCTCCACCACGAATAAGCTCAAAACTCTCTGGAAAGTACTCTTTTATAACATCAAGATCTCTTCTTAGTGTCTTTTCACTTTTTCCTTCCCACATAGGGTCATGAGCCATTGCTCCAAGACATACTTTTTGACCATCATTAAATCGTCTTAAAAGTTCTAAAACTCTTGCTTGTGGATTAGTTGCCATTTTTGTTCCTCATAGTTTATTAATTGTAACTATTATAACCTAGATTTTAGTCATATTATGTCTAAAATTATTTCTTTATCAAATAGAGCTTGATATTGTATTTTTTGCACATCACATCAACTCTTTTAAGATAGCGCTGTTCTTTTGGCAGATTAATAATGAGCGCAATTGCTGGTTTTCTTCGGGTCATATAGCCATAATAGAGAGACTGTCCAATACTCTCAGCCCATTTCTTCGCAAAATCAACCTCTATTGCATACTTTTCTGTCAAACAATCAACCCGTGTTCTATCTTGTAGCACAACTTCCATCTCTCCACCAAGCGTATTGCAGAGCTGCATTTGGTAGTATTTTTCATGATGTAAATTTTTTGCCTGAAGTGCTGTAAAAATGAATAAACAGAGTAAAAGAGATCTCTTTATATTAGTTTGAAGCATCTTTTTTCTTTGGCATAGAAAACTGTGGTATTTTTTCATGGTTTTGTTCTTTAGACTCTGTAATTGTTGGAGCGAGCTTCTCCTCTTTCACCATTACCCCATCTTTATAGACTCTTTTATAGACATAGTTATTCTCTTTTACATACTCCGTGCCACTAAAAGGTTTTCCCTCTTTTTTCTTTTGGACATTGCCTCGTTTTATAGGATTATGATTTTTCTGTTGGCTTTTTGCACTATTTAATATTGGATAGTTTATAGATTTATTTGGTAGTAGCCATAAAAGCAATATCAGTAACAACAGTATGATAAATAAAAATCCAACAATATAAAGAGCCTGTCTGAGTCTCTCTTTGAGTATTTGTGTTTTAGCCTCTTGCACTCTTTTTTTGGCTTCTTGTGCTTTTCTTTGTATCTCCAACTCTATGAGTTGATTATGCAGCTGAGTATTTATCATGTGTAGCTCCGGTTTTTAGAGTAAAATCTTTTTTATTTTGCCCAATAGTCTCTAAGAACTCATCGAGATCTTTTGGTTTTGTGGTGTTACCTGTAATCTCATTGAGTTTATTCAAATCAATGTCAGCAGGAATGACAACAAACTCTTTTTCTATAATGGGTTTTTCAACAATTCTCTCAACTATTACCTCTTTTTCTATGATGTAAGGCACCTCGACTTCAACTTTTACTATCTCTTTACCGTCTTTATAGACCTCTTTGATAACTTCTACCTCTTTTTCAACCTCTATCTCATTGAAGGCTACTTTTCTATTGCGAGTTTTTATAAGATAGATAATTATTTTTTTCAACATTCCCACAAAAAGCATTATTGCATCATAAGTTGTTTTTTTATCTTTTTTTCTTTGTGCAATCTCTTGTTCTTTGAGCTGCTGTTCTAGTGCTCTTTTTTCTTTGTTTTGAGGAGTGTTCATTGACACAAAAATTACAAAGAGAATGTATATTGGATAGACGACTCCAGAGAGCAGCATTACATAAGCTCTCTCCGGTGTGGTTATTTGACCTTTGAAAAACAAATTGAAAAGATCCATAATTCTTACATGCAAGAGTGATTCTTCCTGTTTGTTTTTGAGAGTGAGGCTGTTTTGCGTTTGGAACTGCTCTTCATCTTGTGTGATGGCTTCTATTTTATTTGCATAGTTAAGTATTTTTGCTTCTGTCTGCTTTATCTTTTTAAACAGTTCTTTTTTATTGTTAAGTTTTTCTTGCAGCAGTTCATTTGAGATATTGATGGCGTTTTGAGCATTGGATTTTCTTGCAAGACAATCCTTTGTGTCGCACATAAGCCCGTTATTGTAAACAGTATCGTTGAATTGTCTGTACTTTTTATCAAGATCTTTTTTAGAGATGGCAATTTGTTGCTGTAGATCTGTAAGCTCTTTTTGGTATTGGCTGAGATATTTTTGTAAATTTTTTTTACTCTTTTGTAATTTTAGCTGCGTTGCTTTTTTTGCATCTATGGCAGCTTCTTGTTGCTGAACATGATGATACTTTGCTTCAACCAGACTCCATATAGTCTGATCTATTCCTACAAACGAGATAACCCACATCAACATAAATGCTGCAAACAATCCAAAAGAGAATTTACTGCCATATCCTGCACTATCTTCAAATTTAACTGTAGTCATAAGAAGTATGACAATCTCAATAACGATAAAAAGAGCTACAATCATCCAAGATGCTATGGGCGTGAATGCACTTGAGAAGAAGTGATGGTATCCGTAAGCACCCATTATGATAATCATCGAAGCAAGGGCGTATTTTGCAAGTTTAAGTTGTAGTAATGTACTCATTTTCTCTTCCTTAGTGTATTGTTACATCAATATAGTCATTGATGTTTTTTCTGTTTAAAATAAACAAGTTGTCTCTATCTACATCCATCATCTCATCATAAACACTCTTTGGTGCATGAATGTAGTTCCAGTAACTGATATACTCTCTCTTTGTCCTTCTGATAGATTGTGGTGTGTCAGGCATATCTGGAATGTACGGTCTATGTAGTCCAACAATTGCCTCTCCTTGCAATGATTTTTCTCTTCCTGCAAAATAGACAAAAGAACAGGCAGATAAGCATCGCATCTCTTTGTCTACTCCGGTTTGCCACTTATGCTCATAAACATAAGCACCTATCTGCATTGCTGTTGCTACGACTCCTCCGTTGGAGTTAATTTTTATCTCTTTAAAATCAATAGCACTCTTATGTATATATTTTAAAAAGTTTTTATAGGTGTTAGTATTGAATTCACCCTCAAGATAGAGAAATGCAGAACCATCATTGTTGTAACCAACCATGAAGTTCATTTTTTGGTTTGGACGTGTGATGTAGCGCTTTGGAGCGAAGAACTTTACTGATTTTTTTGGAAGTGAGAATTTGATTCTTTTAGTTATGGTCTTCTTATCTACTGCCTTTTTTATTTTTTTTGCTTTTGACGGTTTTGCTTGATTTAGGATTGAAGCTAGGGGTTGCGTCTGCTTACATGGAAGATATATGTATTGTGTTTTATAGACAATCTTCTCTTTTATGGTTGGTTGTTTGGAGCATCCAACCATAAACAACATTGTAAAAGGTAGTAATAGCAAAGCCCAATTTCTCATCTGGAATCCTTTATGTTTTCCAGTATTGTAATGAAATATGTGGTCGTATTTTGTC